>CATOLK010000031.1 GCA_951801155.1 uncultured Rickettsiales bacterium
TTAAAAATATTCAAATATTATTGATATTTAAATATAGTTTTATGCAGGAGGTCTATTGTATATATTCTAATTTTTAAAACATTAGAATTAATATTAATTATAATCAAAAAAACTAAGCAACTAAGTCAGTGAGTTATTTTTATATTCTTCCATAACTTTAATTTTATTTTATTTTTTTATATATAAAAATTTAAAATTTAGTATGGAAGATATAAGTATAGAAAAAACTAAAAACTTAGGTTTACCATTATTAATACCAAATCAGGCGCAAAAAGAAATCACGCATAACGAAGCTTTGATTATTCTTGATAATTTAATTCAAAATACTGTAATAACAAAGAATTTGAATATTCCTCCGCAAGAACCAAAAACAAATGATTTATATATAGTTGGAGAAAATGCAAGTGATATTTGGTTAAATAAAGATTTTCAATTAGCGTTTTATGATAATGGATGGAGATTTATAGAACCTAAAGAAGGTATTACTTTTTGGGTTAAAGATGAAGATTGTCAATATACATATAATGGCGAAAGTTGGATAATAACAGATGAAATAAGTAATAAAAAAATAAATTTAATTGAATTAAATGATACGGAAGTTAATAATCTTCAAAATGGGGAATTTTTAAGATTTAATGGTAATAAATTTATAAATACAAAATCTCTTGATAATGTAGAAAATTTAAGTACAAATATATTGAATATAAATAAATCTGAAGAAACTGCAACTGCTAGTTGTATTTTACAAAATAATTCAATAAGCAAAGCAGAATTTGGATTAATACAAAACGATAATTTTACTTTAAGAATTTCAGCAGATGGGAAAAATTGGAATAATAGTTTTATAGTTAATAGCACTGGTGATATTGATTTTAAAAAAAATATTACAGTAAAAGGAAATAGTTTTATTAATATAGAAAGTTATTCTAATAAAAATGGCAATTGGTATAGAAAGTATTCTGATGGTTGGATAGAGCAGGGCGGTAAATTAGCTAATTCAGGAATTGCTGATAGTGTATTTAATTTAATAGTTCCCTTTAAAAATACTAACTATTTTATAGTAAAAAATTGCGGAAGTCCAAGTGAAGATAAACCAGCTTATCGTTCTGTTTCTTGTTATAATAAAACAACTACAACAGCTACCCATACTTCTAACACAACACAGACTAATGCTACATGGTTTGCTTGTGGCTATTATAAATAAAAATAATTAAAGGATATAAAAATGAAATCTAGTAACAATATACTTAATAAACCTTTCAAATTTAGCGATTATGCTGAGTTTGTTTCTTATTGTAATCAAAATAATTTAATTATAGAAGATAAAGGGGATTTTTTTGAAGCTACTGAGTATCAAATAACTTTAGAAAATTTAAAAAATAGTAAATTGGATTTATTAAAATATAATGTAGAAAATTTTTTCTATATAAATTATCCAATTTATAAACAAAACAATATAGCTATATTCGGTTCAGAAGAAGAAAAATCAAATTTCAAAAATTTTCATGATAAAGTAGTTAATAAATATAATAATATAGCTTATAGTATAAATAATAGTCGAAATAAAGAAGAATTGAATAATATTGATATAAATTTTAAAATTTAATAAAGTATATTTTTTGTAAAAAAATTTTATAAAAAATTTATACCATCTTTTTAATATTTTTTATTTTGATAAAAACAAAAAACATTAAAAATAAAGGAAAAAATATATTAAAAAGTACTAAACTAATTTACTATAAGACCCCTCTAACTCTTACAACTTTACAAACTCCTTTACTCCTAATCCAATTTAAAAATTGACTCACAGAATCTACTTGGTCATCATGTTTTATATTTGGAAAGCCCATTAATTCATATTCAAAATCAAATTGCCAAGAATTATTTTTAAATATAAAAATTCTACCACTTTCAAAAAATGGCGTTACACTTGCAAATCTTGTTATTTTATCTTTTGTAACTTTTATAGGAATAATATTTGATTTTATAGTATTTTTTAAATCTTGGATTAAAGATTGCCCGCTTGCTTTATCTTCTATTAAAACGGCCAAAGGTTCGTATTTTTTAATTAAATTTATTGCTTCTTTTTTTAAATCCGGATATTCCAACCATTTTCTAAAAACATCAATTAAATAATAATTATTTTTATATTCCCCCCAAACAGTACAAACAGTAGGATCATTATTTACTCCAGCTTTTATGGCAGTATCAAAACTTAAATATATATTTTCAAAATTTATGTCCTTATCATAATATTTTAACCATTCTTTTTTAAACATTCCACTATTTTCAACCATAGGTTTTTGCTGATATTGAGCATTAAAAGTATAAGTTCCCATATCCAATTTTATTTTTTCAATTTCTTCTTTACCTTCTCTATCATTAAATAATAATTCACCCATTTTTATATTTTTAGAAAAATTTCCAATTGATATTTTTGTATTTTCTTCAAACAAAACCGGTAAATTTAAATGAGTCCATCCATCTTTTTCTAATAAATAACCACTTAAATCTTCATTATGTAATCGTTGCATCACTATTATAATTGCTCCATTTTTTTTATCATTTAAACGACTACTAAAAGTATTTCCATACCAATCAATAGTTTTTTGTCTATATTTATTATTTAAAACATCCTGCGGATTATGAGGGTCGTCAACAATTAGAATATCTCCACCCTCACCAGTTAAAGTCCCGTTTATAGAGGTTGCGAATCTATAACCATTAAAAGTTGTAGAAAATTTGTATTTTTCGTTTTGATTTTTACTTAAAATACAATTTTTAAAAATATTTTGAAACCATTCATTTTCTATAATTAATCTACAATCTGTAGAATGTTTTAGAGAAAGTTTTTCTGAATAGCTAGCAACTATAATTCTTTTTTCTGGATTATTTCCTAAAACCCAAGCTGGAAAAGCAACACTAACACAAAAAGATTTTAAATATCTTGGTGGCATATTTATTATTAATCTTTTTATGTTGCCTTTGTAAATTTGATTTAGAGCTTCGCTTATGGCATCTATATGCCAATTATGTTTGTATTTCGTACCTTGATTAACTATGTAAAAGCTTCTTTGTATAAAATACGAAAGATTGTTTTGATATATTTGCTTTTGTAAAAAAGATAAATTTCTTTCCATTCTATTAAATATATTTTTATTATATTTTTGTAAAATTGAAAAATTAACGAAAGTATATTAATTAAATATTTCATATAAAATTTTTGCAGTTTTTTAATTATTTTAATAGTATTGATAAATATGCGATTTTTTATGCAAGGAATATAATATAGCAATTATTTGAAATAAATTTGTATTTTATATTGATTTTTCAATAAAATAATTAATTTAAATTAAAAATCATTTAATCAATTGAAAAAGTAAATAATTAATTGACTTTTAAATTTTATTTGTTTATAATAACTTTACATGCCTAGATAGCTCAGTCGGTAGAGCAAAGGACTGAAAATCCTTGTGTCGGCGGTTCGATTCCACCTCTAGGCACCATTTTATATTTTATAAATTTTACTTTAACTATAAATAATCAAGTTTTAGTCATTTAAACCAAATGTACATTTATAATTTTGTATTGTCTAGTTTTTTTCTTTTCAATCTAACTTATTTGCATTTATTTTTTAATTCTCCTTTATTTAAGTCATTCCACGTTAACAATTTCTAGAGTAAACAAGTTTATTAAGAAATTCTAATTTAGAATAACATAAATAACAAAAAATCAATAAAAAATAAATACAACAAAAATATAAATATAAAAACTTGACAATCCCTGTAATTTTTTATACATCTTTACTTTATTTTTTAAATATTTTATTTTTATATAAACAACAAATTTTTGCTTATGTTAGATTATATAGAAGAAAATACAGAAATTAATGAAAAAAACAAATATTTAATGATATTTTTACACGGTTGGGGAAGCGATAAATATGATTTAATATCTCTAACTAAAGACTTTAATTCAGTATCAAAAAATATACATTATATTTCAGTAAATGCGCCATATTCTTGTGATAATGGTTTTGGTTATCAATGGTTTTCTTTAAAAAATATGGATATAAATTACATTCAAAAAGAAATAATAAATTGTAATTCTATCCTAAGGGATTTCTTAGATTTTCAATCAAAAAGATTAAATATAGAATATAATAAAATTTTTCTTGTTGGTTTTTCTCAAGGATCAATGTTATCACTATATAACGGGCTCACATTACAAAAACAACTTGCTGGAGTAATAGCTTTTTCAGGTTTATTACCAGTAACATTTGATAACGCAAAAAACCTTTTAACAACTAAACAAAAAATTCTCATGACACACGGAGAAAATGATAATACAATTATTCCACAATTATTTGAATATAGTGTAGAAATTTTAAAAAAATTTGATTTCGATATTTCATATCATTTATTAGAAAATTTAGGACACAGTATAAATGATAATTGTATTAATTTTGCAAAAAATTTTGTAAAAAATATTATTTTTTAATTTAATTTTCTTTATATTTTTTTAAATTTCTAAAAATTCTTTTATTTTTAGTTGTTTATTTATACAGATGTAAGAAAAAAAGATAAAAAACAATATGTTTACATAATCATTTTAAATTAGTGTTTAGTTCTGAAAAATTTAATAAAATACTAAGATTTTCTAGACCAATAAATAGGTCAAGAAAATCTAGGTTTTAAAACAATATTTTTTAAAATAAAAAAATATTAACAATAAAAAAATAAAATATATTAAAAGTAAAATTTAAATTAAAATATTGATAATCCTTTAAATTTTGATTGTTCTAAATCAAAATTATCTTGATTTAGCTCATCTTCTATTTCAAAAATACCTTTTTCTTTCAAGACCGTTCTTTTTTCTTCACTTTCTCTTATTAATTCAACTATATTTTTACCTTTCCAACTATCTCTTAAACTATAATCCAACCTTTCGTCTTCCAAAATGAATTTTAACAATGCAATATTTCCTTTGTAAAAAACATAGTTACTTAATGGCATTGATATACTATGATTATTAATACTTACTATAACAGCGTTAACATATATTTTTTTATTATTTTTAAAGATATTATATGCTCCCAACATATCTTTATTACATATACAGTTTATAAAAGCTATAGTATTATTTTGTTCTTCTATATCTATATTTGCTTGTCCAATATTTATTCTAATATCCATAATTTGTTTCCTTTTAAAATTATTAAATATGTAGAAATTTTTTCTTTTCTACATGGAACATAATAAACATTTTTTTTATAATAGTCAATTTTTTATTTATTTTTGGCTATTTTTTAAATATTATTATTTTTTAAATGATAAATTTCTTATATAGAATTATTTTTAATAATATATATACTTATTCTATAGTTTTAAATTTTTATTTATTTTAAATATATAAAAATAATAATTCTTTAAATAAAAAATAAAAAAATATTAAAAAAAATAAAAAAAATGTACTAAAAAGTAAAATTAGAATTATTTTTAATATAATCTAATCCTTTTTCTTCGTTCTCTTCTATGGCAATTTCAATAGCTCTTTTGGCAACTTCTAATAGTTGTTTTGATTTTTCGCGGTTGGTGAATGATTGTCGAATTTTGGTGGAGATGGTGGATTGAATTGATGGAGATATAATAGGAAAAATTATATTATATAATTGATTATCAGAAATTTTTGGTTGTACTGTTTGCGTATATTCCCTTTCTATTTGTAGTTGAAAAATGAAACTTTGAAACAATAGTAAAAAAAAGTGATTATTTTCATTTATTTTTAAAGAAATTTTTGAAGTATTGTTAGAGGGAATTCCTCCTTCTAGGTCATTATCTACTATATTAATTTTACCAATAGTATTACCTATTATTGCTATAACAAAATCACCATCTTTCAAGACAGTTTCATTCTTTAATTTAAAATTACTGTTTAAATATATAATATCATTTTTGTTTATTTGCCCTTTTAAATTTAATTCTTTAATTCTTATATATGGAATCATACCCTCTTTTGAATAAAATTCATCAGAAACAAAGGAACCAGAAGTTATATTACAAATCTCTTTTAAATTGCTGCATCCTCCTTTATACCCTTTTATTCTTTCAATTATATCTTCATACTTTGGTTGAAAATACTCCGCATCAAATCGTCCTGCTTTTTGTGTGTCTGATAGATTTTTTGTAAAACACTTTTTGTTTTGTAGTTTATAGTCTTTTAGGTTTAATTCTTCAAGTAAGATATTTTCGGCTTCTTGGTATAGGTTGTCGGCAGATTGATGGAGGGAGTAAGAATTACTGACGAGATTAGCTATGGATTGTTGGAAGTGCTGAGAAAGGATAGGGATTAACAAATTATCAAATGAACTTAAGACAAGTCTTGGTCTTCCTAAACCACTCTGATTTCTTATAAATTGCAAATTTCCATATTTTGAATTAATAAATGTTGATATAAAAAAAGAGTTTAAATTTGAATTATTTTTTAACATTGCTATATCTGCTGGTATATTTACTTTTTCATTTAATGTAAAAACTGTAGCAACACCAATTTTACCAGTTTTCGTAATTAATATATCTTTATTATTCCTTGGTTCTGATCTATTTAATTTTTTATTTTCTTCTTCAGAAATAAAAATTTTTTCTTTAATTTCTATATTGTTTTCAAATATATCTTGAACTCTTAAAAATAATACTCCAGCATCTTTATATTCTCTGACTTCGTGGCTACCGTCTGTTATAATTCTATTTTCATTTAACAATTTTTCAAAATTATATTTATTTATGTATTTATTAATACAAGTAAATTCAGGTTCCCAGTATTCAGCATCAATTCTAAAATCAGAATTTCGTCTTACTTCACTTAAATTAACTATTGAGTATTGCATATTAGTTATATCTGTTAGTTATTAATCCCTCCCTGCTTTGCGGGGAGGTGTCAGCCTTGGCTGACGGTGAGGTGCTTGTTTTATTGTTTTTAAGCTCCCCTTTGTCAACTGCGTTGACATTTCCCCTCAAGGAGGGGGAAAATTCTAATTCATTATATATTGTTTGTAAAACATCATTCATATTTTTAAAAACATCATTATCCCAAAATCTTAAAACTAATGAATAATAGTTCTTTTGTTCTATTTTTATTATTTGATAAAGATAATTAATCAAAATGTAAATGATATATAAACAAGTATTCAAATATTTATTTATAAAATATCTGTTTTTAAAATCATTTTTTATTTTTTCAATTTTACTATAATACTTTTTAAATAATTTTTTCTTTAACAATTCTTCTGTAGAATAAACACTAATTTCATCAAAATAATTATTAGATTTAATCATATCATTATTTTTTATTATAGACTCAATTTTTTTGATTATTATCAGTTTTAAATCATTAAAAAAAGAATTTTGAATTTTTTTCATTATATATCCGTCATTAATTCATACTGTATTAAATATAAATATTTTATCACATCTTTCTGATTATCTTTCATTTCTAAATCACCATGAATTAACATACATCTAATTTTATACATAATCTCAATATATGCTTTGTAAATTAAAGTTATGTTATCAGTAAAAAATATATTATCACATAATAATAATTTATTTCTAGATCTTTTTGTTTTTACTAAATTACTTGGTTTTTCCTTACTATTTGATTCTATAGATACATTCTCAAAAGATATACTATATCTACCACCGCAATATGAATTATAATATAATTCTGCATTTAAAAGTGCCTTGTGGAGGGATCCAAATAGAAATTTAAAATGTGAATTTTCTTGAATTAATTTTGAAAAAGTTTTATAAATTATATTTCCATTATCACATTTATTTTTTAAAAATTTTATACATTGATTATCTCTTCCTTCTTTTCCATTATTAAATTTTTTATATTCATCTTTATACCAAGCATTAAATGATAGCCATAAATTAACACATAATGGAATATAATCAACTTCTGATTTTTTTTTCCATTCACTTATTTTATTACTTGACATTTTCCCCCCAAAACTCCAACCCTTCCTCCTTCGCCCACTTTACAAATTCATCTGCAATCTCATCCAAATCATGTTGCAAAATCATTTCTCCATCCACTTCTTTATAAACATATTCTCCACTATTATTTTTTCCAGATTTTTCACTCACAGCAAAAAATATCGGATAATCAGCTACTTGCGGACATTTTTTCTTATCCCACTTTTGCAAAAATATAACACTTGTTTTTGTACCAGTGTGTGGCTTAAACGTATTAACATCAAGTCCAACAACAGCCAAAATTCTTGCCTTATTGGCCAAAAAGTCTCTTATATATTTTTCACTGGTGTTATTAAAAACTCCTTGCGGAAGGACTATAGCTAATCGCCCACCATCTTTAACAAAATTCAAATTTCTTTCAATAAATAATAAATGTCTTGAAATTTTTGTCTGTTTCTTCTTAACAACATTGGGATATTCTGCTAAGATGTGTTTTTCTGTAACTTCTCCAGCAAAAGGAGGATTAGCAAGTAAAATATCAAAATTGAAGTATTTAAAATTCTTATCTGCAAGCTTTTCGTTGTTTAAATTTACTCTTATATTGTCACCCCACGAGAAGGAATCTAAAGAATTTTCCTTAAAAATGTGAGATTTTCCATCTCCGGCAATTAGCATCATGGCCTTTGAAATTTTTGAACTTCTTTCATCAAAATCTATGCCATATAGATGTCTACTGGCATAATTTGAAAAATTTTTTGGATTTACATATTTCATAGTATGAATTAAAAATCCACCTGAACCACAGGCTGTATCTATTACAAATTCATCTTTTTTGGGATTTAACATTTTTATACACATATCAATCACATGTCTAGGTGTGAAGTATTGACCTTTTTTGCCCTTGGCAACATCTGGTATTAGGTATTCAAAAGCATCATCTATAATTTGTAAGTTAGAACCCAATAATTTAAAATATTGTAAATCTGCTACTACATTTTGTAAGTGGGTACTTGTCAATTTAATTTTATCGTTATCATCAAAAATATCTCGCCATTGGTCTTTTGCTTTTTCAAAAAGTTTATCTATTGCCTGTTTTGTAATATTTGGATCCTCTCTGGCTCTAAATTCCATAATATAATTCTCATCATCTTTTCCCTGAGTTTCATCATAAAGTTTTGCATAAATAATTTTAAAAATTTCATCAAAACTATCAAAACCAGAATTACCTAACACTAGATTTTCTAAATTTTGTATAACTTGCTTTAATTGTTTTGGTTCTTTTATTTCGTTATAGGTAAATTTTTTGCCATAAACATCTTTTATTGATTCTTTATATTCCGGTATATCAAATATTGTTGAAAAATCCTTTGGATATGGTCTATGTAGTATCTCTATGGTTTGTCCATTTATGACAACACCAATTTCAGCTCCTTCAGCATTTAGATAACTTTTTAATTGTTTTGCATCATTTTTTACATTAGGAGCCTTTACTTCTACAAGAATATATGGTGTAATTTTATCATCCTTATAAAGGATAATATCTGCTCTTTTCTTTTCTCTACCAAAATTTACAACCACTTCAACATCAATTAATTCTTTTGGATATTTATATTTACTTGTTAAACGATTTAAATATAGTTGCCTAACTATTTCCTCTGGTGATGATTTTTTTTCGCTGTAAACCATCTTTTCCTGCTCACCTTTTGAATTGGATTTTATTTAATATTTCCCATTTTCATTTTTGTAGATAGATTTTTCTAATTTTTCCAATTCCTTTTTACTGAATAGTGATAAATCGTTGTCTATGTTTTTAAAAATTTTGTTTAGTATTTCCATACTTGGTATTAATAATTTTAGATTTATATTAAATTAAAATAATTTTATTTTCAAGATACTGTTTAATTTTTTGTTATTAAACCAATATATTGTTTTTTCTATTGTTATTTTTGTATATATTTACCATTTTAGCAGTAAATTCCACTATTTTTAAAGACTAATTTTTTATTTATATTATTTTATTTTTTAATATATCAATAATCTCATTAAAAATGCCAATATTTTGTAAACTTTTTCTATATGAATTATCAATAATTTTTTTTACTTCTAATGGATTTTTAAACAAAAAATCTACTTTTTCAAATAAAGTTTCTGGCTTATTATTTTTTAATATTATACAACCTTCAATATTCAATAATTCTTTAAACAATATATAATTATTTTCAATATATGGACCGGTTATAATACAGCAATTGTGCTTTATAGCCTCTGCTGGCGTATGACCTCCAATACCATTTTGTAAAGACCCTCCCATAAATACTATATTACATAAATCAAAAAATGTTCCTAAATTTCCTATTTTATCATATATATAAAATTCTGTATTTTCATTTATATCTTTATTAGAAGTAGTTGTAATATAATTAATACCGTCGTTCTCTAAAATTTTCTCTACTTCATTGATTCTATTGGGATGTCTAATTATTAATAGAGTTACTATATTATTATATACTTTTTTTAACATTTTATGAGTTTCAATTATGATTTCTTCTTCTCCTTTATGACTACAATT
>CATOLK010000032.1 GCA_951801155.1 uncultured Rickettsiales bacterium
TTTAAATTTATTTATTTTTATGATTATTTATTCTTTAATTTCCTTCTATTTACGTCATTCCAGATTAGAACTACTTGGAAATTTATTGTCTAGTAATTCTTTATGTATCCCAAAATCCCCCAGACTATCTTTGGGATTTCAGGATACATAAAATCTAATTTAATTCATATAAATTAAACTAGATTTAACTATTTTATCCTAGCTGTATCCATTATTTTTCCCGTAAATTCTGGCTTTTCATAATAGAAAAATTTATTACACTTAATAATTTTAGAATCAACCATTAAAATTATTTCTTCTTTCTTTTTTAAATCAACAATCTCTTGCGGTAACATTAATGGTCTTGCTGATTTATTTCCATTTTCATCAACAATAATTTCATCACCTATCATTTCTGATAATAAATTAGCTGTATTTCTATTATTAGGAGCAAATATTATTTTATTTGTATTTGAAAGTATTTGATTAACTTCTTTTTCTTCGTATAAATATTTTAATCTATCAATATTTTGTTCTATAATACAAATTTTTAATTTATAACCCCTAGTATAGGGAATTGTATTAATTATAGAGTCAATTTTACCTAATGTAGTAAATTCATCTAATATCATTAAAATACCATGTTTAATTTTTTGGCATTCAATATTTAAAGAAACAATTGTATTAAAACATTGTTGATAAAACATTTTAAATAATGGCTTTAATCTTTCCATATCACTTATTTCAACTCCAACATATAGAGTTTGTTTTTCATTTATAAAATCAGATATATTAAAATCACTTTTTGAAGTAGCATAGTCAATTAATGGATCTGACCATAAATATAAAGCTTTTAAGATAGAAAATATTATATCATTTTTTTCATTTTCTGATTTTTTTAAAAATGAATTTATATTTGTACGTGCCGTCGGATGTAGTTCAACATTATCTAACGCATCTCTTAAATTATTTAAAAATCTCGTACTTTTTATTGTTTTTAAAATTTTACCAAAAGTAATAGTTTTATTTTCTTCCAATAGGTATAAAATTATACTGGTTAGAAGACTTCTAGCTTCTATCTGTAGATAATCATTTTTATATAGTAAAGGTCTTATTATATTTTGTATATCATTTACTACAATTTTACTATCTTTAGATATCCAATCCAATGGATTATAACAATTAGTTATACCATCCTTAGCAACTGGATTCCATACAAACACTTTCTGTTTTAATTCATTTTGTCTATAACCACTAGTTAATTTATAATTCTCAAGTTTTATATCATGGATTATCACGGATTCATTCCAAGATAATAAATTTGGAATAATAAATGATACACCTTTACCCGTACCTGTTGGTGTTAATAATAACATATTTATATAGGAACTATCCGTAATAGGTTTATTATTAAATTCTCCATAAATACATCCTTCATTTTGAAGAAATTTTTCATTATTTAATTCTTCTTCAGTAGCAAAATGTGCTCCTGAAATCTTTATTTTTTTATTTTCATTCATAACAAATCCATTGTTATTGATAATATTACAATTATATTATGTATAAATTTTATTTTATATAAGTTATTTATCATAATAAATAACATTATAATTTTATAAAAAATATAACTGTCAAGAAAATTATTAAATAATTGGCACTGCCCACTTATATATCAAATTACTAAATAATTAAAATATTTTTTATTTAATATTTTTATTATTTATGTTTATTTTATTGATCTTTCATTATTTACGTTATTCCAAATTAGATTTTCTAAACAATAAATCGCTAAGAAATTGTACAATACTATTTAATGTGTAAGTGGGCAGTGTCAAATAATTTAATGTTGTTAAAATTTTATATTAGACCTCCTGCATAAAAAATTTAAAGTATTTTGAAGTAAGATTTGGAATTTTGTGGAAAATTACATTTTTTATAGTTTTTTAATTATTTTTAATGTTATTGATAAATATGTAATTTTTTATATGAGAAGTCTATTTTTATTCCAAAAATATTTAATACAATTTTAGTCAGCAGAGACTAATCCTGTATACAAAGGAGTATTAGGATGTTTTGATTATCTGATGAAAACTAGAAATCAAAACACAGATAAGATTATCATTAAAAAGAGACAAAAAGCTAATGATGCTTTAGAAAATGGAATTATGGATCCAGTATGTAAAGAGATGATTACGTGTGCCTATGAGCAGGAAATACCGGATATGGAACACAATAAGCAAAGGCTTGGTCAAAGGGAATATACGGAATGTATTTTTTTATTATTTTCTAAATTTTCCATTTTTTCAATCCTAAGGTGGTTATTTTTATTTTTTTAAACTTTCAATTGCTTCTCCATAGTTATTAGATCCAAAAACATAAGAACCTGCCACAAGCACATTTGCTCCAGCATTTTTAACTAATTTAGAAGTTTCTTTATTTATTCCACCATCAACTTCTAAATCTATATCTTTATCTCCAATAAGTTTTTTAATATTTTTTATTTTTTCTAGTTGTGATGATATAAATTTTTGGCCGCCAAATCCTGGATTAACTGTCATAACTAAAATTAAATCTAAATCGTCAATTATATATTTTAAAACATCTTCATTTGTAGTAGGTACAAGTGCAAGTCCTGCTTTAACTTTATAATCTTTAATTTTTTTTATAGTTCTTTCTAAATGAACACATGACTCGTAATGAACTGTTATTATATCAGCTCCAGCATCCGCCATTGGTTCTATATAACTATCTGGATTTTCAACCATTAAATGAACATCAAAAATTTTATCTGTCCATTTTCTAATATCTTTTACTAATTTTGCTCCGAATGTTAAATTTGGGACAAAATGCCCGTCCATAACATCTATATGTATATAATCGGCATTATTTAACTTCTCTATTTCTTTATTTAAAATAGAAAAATCTGCTGATAAAATTGATGGAGCAATTTTTATTTTTTTTTCCATATTATTAGGTATTTTAAAATAAGTTATATTATAATTAATAACATTTAAATAATTTAAAATCAATACAATAAATAAGATTTACAATTTAAAAATTTATATTATTACACAATGTATAATTTTTAAATAAAAAAATAAAAATGATTTATTTAGCTAAAATTTTTATAAACTTTTTTAAATGATAATATTAAACTAAAATTTATGGCACTACCCACTTATATATCAAATTATTAAATAATTAAAATATCCTTTTTATTTAATATTTTCCTTATTTAGGTTTATTTTCTTAGTTTTCTGTTATTTACGTCATTCCAGATTAGAATTACTTGACAATTTATTGTCTAGTAATTCTTAATGTAGAATCCAGAAATAAATTACTTTAATATAGAAAAAGAATATTAATAATTTTAAAATATAAATAATACTATTTAATGTGTAAATGGACATTGCCAGCTATTTATTTTTTAAGTTGACTTTTTAAAAAGATTTTATAGTATTTATCACTATAAAAAAATAGGAGAGAAAATGGAACTAAATGAAATAAAAATTTTAAGACAAAATAATGAGCTATTAAAAAACATAATTTCTGGAGATACAGATTCTATAATTAAAATAGCTGAAAATTATTTATTATATAGTAATATAAATGATTCAAAAGAAGCATTAGGTTTTCTTGAAACGATTATCGATAAAGATCAAGAAATATATAAAGAATGTAATTCTTTATTAAAAAAGAAAAAAAGTATAGTACCAAATTATATAACTATGGGGCAACTTTTAACTTCCATGAATATTTATATTAAAGTTTTAGAAAAAAAAGATCAACTAAATCCTGACGAAGAAATATTAATAGAATTATTAAAAAAAAGAATTGAAAGGATTGAAAATTTCCTTACAGAAGATTTGAGATTAGAAAAAGATAAAAATGGAAAATATACTAGTAGTCCTTTAATATTTGGGTCAGCAGGAGAATCTGTAGTATTTGTTCCAACTAATGGAAACGCATATCAGACAAAGCAAACTATTTATGGACAAAAGTATGGACAAGAGACTGAAATAATTCCACTTAATAAAGAAAATGGTGTTCCAATATTTGTACCAGCAACTGGTGATTATTATTGGAAAAATGAAAAAGATCGCTTAAATAATCAATTTTTTAAAACTATACAAAAACCCACACCATTTTCAATAAATAATAATTTAATATCTCAAGAAAATAATAACCAATATAAAATGCCACAGATTTATTATCCACAACTCGATTCTGTGGATCAAATTATTCAAAAAAATAACAGCCAATATAAAATGCCACAGGTTTATTATCCACAACTCGATTCTGTGGATCAAATTATTCAAAAAAATAATAATTATTTACAAAAATGTGAAAGATATTATACATCATCAAATAATATAAAGAATTTAAATACAGAAAAGCTAGAAAAAGAATTAATAAATAATTTCAATAATATTAGTCATTCTTCAAAAGAAATGGAATCTAATATTGATAATTCCTTAATATTATCATAATGCAAATAATTATATATAAATTAATAGATTTTCTGCATAATTTTATAAAAATATCCCCATACATTTTATGTTGGGGATTTTTTATTTTTTAAATAGTAAAAATAAAAATATATTATTAAGAATTCATACTTTCAAAAAATTCTGCATTATTTTTTGTAGCACAAATTTTTTCTTTCATAAATTCTATAGCTCCAATACTATCCATTGAAGATAAAATTTTTCTTAACATCCAAGTTTTACTTAATGTAGCTTTATCGACTAATAACTCTTCTTTTCTAGTTCCAGATTTAGTTACATCAATAGCTGGGAAAATTCTTTTATCTGAGATTTTTCTATCAAGGACTATTTCACTATTTCCAGTTCCTTTAAATTCTTCAAAAATTACTTCATCCATTTTTGAACCAGTTTCAACTAAGGCTGTAGCTATTATAGTTAAAGAACCACCGTTTTCAATATTTCTTGCTGCACCAAAAAATCTTTTTGGTTTTTGCAAAGCATTAGCATCTACACCACCGGTTAAAACTTTTCCAGATGATGGAACAACATTATTATAAGCTCTAGCTAATCTTGTTATAGAATCAAGTAAAATAACTACATCATTACCAGTTTCTACAATTCTTTTTGCTTTTTCAATTACTATCTCTGCCAATTGAACATGCCTAGCAGCAGGTTCATCAAAAGTAGAACTTATAACTTCACCTTTTACTGATCTTGCCATATCAGTTACTTCTTCAGGTCTTTCACCTATTAAAAGTACCATTAAATATATTTCTGGATGACTAGCTGTAATAGAATGCGTTATAGTTTGTAAAAGTGTTGTTTTACCAGTTTTTGGAGGAGCAACTATCAAAGCTCTTTGACCCTTACCTATAGGGGAAATAATATCAAGAATTCTTGAACTATCGTCTTTTTTATACATAAAAGCTTCAATATTTTCCATTTTTAATTTTTCATCTGGATAAAGAGGGGTTAAATCATCAAATCTTATTCTATGTCTTGCTTGTTCAACACTTAAATTATTAATACTTTCTAATTTTAAAAGAGCAAAATACTTTTCACCTTTTTTAGGAGCTCTAATTTGACCTTTTATAGTATCCCCAGTTCTTAAACCAAATTTTTTTATTTGCGCCGGTGATACATAAATATCATCTGGGCCAGCCATATAATTAGAATTTGAAGATCTTAAAAAACCAAAAGTATCTGGTAATACTTCAAGAACACCTTCTCCCATAATGGTATTTTCTGGATTTTTTTCTGAAAAACGCTTTAATATACTATAGATCATATCTTGTTTAAGCATTTCGTTTATATTTTCTATTTCTCCATTTGAAAACTCTATTAATTCCTGTGGTGTTTTTGATTTTAAGAAATTTAATTCAATCGATTCTTTTGGTGGGTATACTTTTTTATTTTCTACAATTGTTTCTTCTTTTTTGGATTCTTCTTGTTCATTTTCTTGTAGTTCAATATCATCTATTTTATTTTCTTCTTCCAATGAAAGATTTTTTTTATTTTCTTCAGAAGCCATATCTTCTAATATTTCATTTAATTCTTTACCATCATCCTGCTTAAGTATAAAATTTACACTTTTATCAACAATTTCTAAAGGAAGTTCGTTTTGCTCTTTAATTTCTAAAACGTTAAATTCATCTTTTTGTATAGGTAAATTATTATTTTTTTTTGGTTTTTTTACATTTAAATTTTTTGCATTTTGACTTTTACCTTTTTTTGTCTGTGTTTTATTAGAATTCTGGGTATTTTTTTTACCTCTATTGGCTGGAGTTTTTTTATTAATATCATTATTAATATATTTTTGAATTCCTTCTACTTCGTTATTGATGTTTAATTCAATTTTTTTTTCTAAAATATCTGTAATATCTTCTTTTTTGTTTATAGTTAATTTTTTTCTTACAGTTTTACTCCCAGCATCCCCTTCGATGCTTTCGTTAAGTTTTATTTCTTGTTCGTCGCTCATAATTTATATTTTGTTAAAATAAAATGTAATAAAGTGAATATTTTTTTAAAAATGATTAAATATTTCGATGAGGCTATTATAATATATAATTTTAAAAAGTCAATTATTTTTGGTTTATTGTATAGGTTCACCCAGTTTGAGACAAAAACCTCTTTTTCTTCTTCTTTATTATTTATTCCTTTATTATTATCTGAAAATTCTTTTTTCATTAAAGGACATTTTCTTTCTCAGCTATATATACAATACATATCATTTTTTATTCTTTTATCTTCTTCTATACTAAAGGTTCTACTACAATTCATACATCTATATCTTTTTTTACCATTACTGAGGGTACCATATAATACTACATGAATACTATTACAATATTCACATAAGAAATTTATTTTTTCTTGCAATTTATTTTTTTTATAGTACACTATTATATAAAATATTAATTTATATTAAATATTTTTATTATTTTAAATATTAATGATTTTAATATAACTTAAATTAGGATTAATTTTATTAATAAATAAAGGTAAAAAAATGACAGAACAAAACACAGAAATGAGTGTATTAAATATACTAGAAGAAATATCTAAAAATTCAACTGATGATAATTTTGTATTTATTCCCACAACCCATTTTAAAGACACTATAGAAGGTAATAATGATGGCACAGAATCTCTAATAAAAAAATTTTCTAAAACAAAAAATAGTTTATTTGAATGGTGGAAACAAACTGCGGAAGGATTCTTAGAACAACTGGAAAAATTAAAAACAAATAATTTAGCTTTTTATTTTATTGATAAAAATGAAATAAGATATGATTTCTTATTTACAGAAGATAAAATAATTATGAAATATAACTTAAACTCGACTCCAAAAATAGTTGAAATTTCCTATAATGATGAAATTTGTCATTTTATTATTGATAAATTTAGAGCTAATTATTCCAATATTTTTAAAAAAAATGAAAATGGCTTAAGTATAGCTAATACAATATTAAAAAATACTGATAATTTATTATTAAATAATTCTTTTATAGATTATATTCATGAAAATGTATCAAAAATTGATATTAAATCTAAAAATATAGAATTTGTTAAAGCTTTATACGAAGCTGGTAAAGATATAACTATATTCAAGAATTATATTTATGCTCAAGAATATAGTGAAGAAAATTTAGAATCTATATTAGATAGTGTTATTATTGGTGGAAATACAGAAATAATTGAAAAATTAGTAAATACTTATAAAATAGATTTAAATATGTTATTGGAAAAGGCTTGTGCCGGAAATAAATTTGAAATATTTAAATATTTAGTGGACAAATTGTCTAAAGAAAAATCCTTAATTTTTGAAAGAGAACAAATAAATAATTTTTTTTCAAATATTAAGAACCCAAAGATAGCTTTATATTTTATAGAAGAAATACCGAGAATATTAAATATAAAAGTAGATATTAATGCTATATTTTTCTATGCTGTTATAAATGAATATACGGAAATTGTTCAACTATTACTTTTACAGTATAAAAATAAAATAAATATAAATATAATAAAAGATTCAAAAGGTTTAACTCCTCTCCATTATGCTGCCGCAAAGGGAAATATAGAAATATTTAATCTATTACTTTCTCAACCAAATGTAGAAATAAATGTAAAAAATGAAAAAGAATATACTCCACTTCATTTTGCTGCTGCAAATGGACATATAGAAATAGTTAATCTACTTCTTTCAAAACCAAATATAGAAATAAATGCAAAAAATAATTATAAATTAACTCCACTTCATTTTGCTGCTGCAAATGGACATATAAAAATAGTTAATTTACTACTTTCACAACAAAATATAAAAATAAATGATAAAGATTTCAAGAGAAAATATACTCCACTCTATTATGCTGCTTTCTATGGACATGTAGAAATATTTAATTTGTTACTTTCAAAAATTGGTTTAGAAAATGTAAAAGAAGATTATAAATTACTGCTATATAAGGCTATTCTTAATGGAGGCAAAGAAATAGTCCAAGCATTAATTACACACATAGAAAAAGCAAACGAAGATATATCTGATTATAGTGAATTATTCTATTTAGCTGTTGAAAATAATTGTACAGATGTGGTAGAATTTCTACTTTCATGTAATATTCTAAAAGAAAAAGAAATAAATATAGATAATTTCTCTAGACATCCTATTCCTCTTGTTTATGCTGCTGAACACGGATATAAAGAAATGGTTGAGTTGTTGCTTAAACAAAAAGATATAGATGTAAATAAAAGAACTGTTTATGGTAATTATACTCCACTTTATTTAGCTGTTGAAAATGGATATACAGAAATAGTTGATATACTACTTTCACAACCAAATATAGACATATATTTAGAACCTGAATATAGTAGTAGCAATACCATATTTCATTTAGCTGTTGAAAATAAAGATATAAAATTAGTTCAAAAATTACTTGAAAAACAAGATATAATAGATATAAACGCAGAAGGTGAATATAAAAATACTGCTCTTCATTTAGCTATTCAAAAAGAAGACACGGAAATGGTCCGATTATTACTTTCACAAGAAAATATAGATATAAACATAACAAATTCATATGGAGATACCCCGTTTTCTTTAGCTATTCAGAAAGGAAATATAGAAATAGTTAAAGAATTTTTTAAAAAAGTAATAAATATAAATGCAAAAATCAGATACGAAGATACTCCAATTTATATTGCCGTTGAAAATGGACATATGGAAATAGTTCAAGAATTACTTGAAAGATATGAGATAGATGCGGATGCAAAAAATATTTCACTTTATGCAGCTGCTGAAAATGGATATTTAGAAATAGTTCAAGAGCTACTTAAGCAACAGGATATAAATATAAATGCAAAAAATAACTATTACGAAAAAACACCTCTTCATATAGCTGCTGAAAAAGGAAAAATTGAAGTAGTTCAGGAATTACTTAAACAGCCGACTATAGAAATAAATGCAAAAGATAAAGACGGTAATACTCCGCTTCACTTAGCTGTCCAAAATAGACATATAGAAATAGTTCAAGAAATAATTAAACTACAGAATATAAAAATAAATGAAAAAAACAATAATGGACATACCCCATTTTATTTAGCTGTCAAGAATATAATACCTATAGATATGGTCGAATTATTATTTTCACATAAAGATTTAATAATAGAGGAAGATGCTGAATTAAAGAATGAAATAGAAAAAATATCTAAATGTTATAGAGGTATAAAGGAAAAAATAACCGAATATATACTTCATATAGCTGTTGCAAATAGGCACACAGAAAAAGTTAAAAAATTACTTGAACGACCTAATATAGATATAAATGCGAAAGATAATTATGGAAATACTCCAATTTATATAGCTGCCAGAAACGGATATGCAGAAATAGTTCAAGAGCTACTCAAAAAACCTAATGTAGACATAAACACAAAAAATGGTACGATTTTTAAAGAGACTCCACTTGATGTGGCCGTTAGAAAAAAAAATATAGAAGTAGTTCAGCTGTTACTTTTGCAACCAAACATAAAAATTAGAGATGAATCACTAATAATAAATTTAATAGGAAGGGAAGAATTTGATAAATATACTGAAAAAAGAAATTTGATTGTTGCCAAAAGTAAAGCTGAAGAAGAAAGACTTCAGCAATTAAAAATGAGGATTCCTAAACCAGAAAATACCATTAATTTGAATAGTGCTATTTATGCTATGGATCAGCAAAATACAAAAAATAAATATTCTATGGAAATTGATAAAAAATAAATTTTATATATTTAAACACATATAAAAAAAATATAAAATAAGTTGCCAATTTTTTAAACTTTAGAAAAAATAGTAAAAAAGATATAAAAATGAGGCAACTTTTTCCCAAATATATTGAACCAGTACAACATTTTTCCTTGACTAATAAATCTAATAAATTAAATTATAATTAATTATTAATAATA
>CATOLK010000033.1 GCA_951801155.1 uncultured Rickettsiales bacterium
CTTTATCAGAAATTCCACAATCTTCTAATTCATTATTTACTTCTTCTACTAAAATTTTAAATATTTCACCACATTTTTCAGCCACCTGGTTTGATGACAATCTTTCTTCTGGTTCCTTTTCAAGCATTCCAGCAATTAATTCTGCTAATTCTTCTACTAACTTTTCTCTATTTTCAGAATCTATTATAGACCCAAAATAAAACGCTTGTTTTATTTTTTCTATATCTATACAATTTTTTTTTCGAAATTCTCTCATTTCATCAAAAGTATTAAAGTTTTTTTCTACACAACCATTTCTAAAATAAAAATCATTATACCCAGTAAGAATCTCAAGAAACATAATTCCCATAGAATAAATGTCACTCTTTTCTTTAACATGACCTCCATCCATAACCTCAGGCGCCATATATAATGGTGTTCCAACTGCTACATTAATTTCCCCAATTTTACTAGTTCCGTAATCAGCAGTTTTTATTCTTTGTAATCCATTATCATTAAATAATACATTTTCTGGTTTAATATCTCCATGAACAATTCCGTTTGAATGCATTTTCTTAAAAGCTGATGCTAACTGTAGTATAAAATTTAAACGTTTTAGATCATTAATTCTTGGATTAGATTTATAAATTTCATTAATAATATCACGCAAATTCTCTTTTTCTCTCAATTTAAGTACTTCTATTTGATATACTTCTTCTTTACCTTTTTGTTTTATATTAAATCCATCAATTTTTTTTGTATGACCTCCACCAGATAAATCTATTAACGTTTGTAGTTCTTCATCTTCCTTTAATTGTTCAGATGTTTTTGTATTTTCTTCTCTTATAATTTGAATTTTAACAGCATATGATTTACCATCTTTTTCCGTTTTATAAACTGAACCAAAAGCACCTTTACCTAAAATCACAGGATTTTTATACCCTTTAGAATTTAGAAAATTTATTAAATTAGATTCATCTATAGAATCTATTTCTACAGTATCGATTGTATTACTTTCTGTTTCTGGTTGTTCAACTTCAGTTGGAGTTTTACCAATATTTGATAATAAATCTCAAATTTCAACACCTTTATCGTCTATTTCTTTATATTCTAAGACTTTTTGTTTTAAATTATTATCTGACATAAACTCTCCGAAATTAATTTTTATAAACTATATTCATATTAGTATACTTTATATAAATATCAACATATTTTTATTTTTTGTGCTTATTATTTTTTATATAGGAGATCTAACATTCTCCTATAACCAAGTAAAAATAACTTGCATTTTATGAAAAAATAGTATACAATTATTATATATAATATTATCAATTAAATTATGAAAAATTACGATGTAGCAATTATAGGATCAGGACCAGCTGGAAATACAACAGCCATCTATACATCCAGAAGTGGACTTAAAACTGCTGTATTTACTGGTCTAAGTATAGGTGGGCAGCTAACAATCACAACAGATGTTGAAAATTATCCTGGATTTTCAAAAATTAAAGGACTTGATTTAATGAATAATATTTTAAAACAAACAGAAAATTTAGGTGTTGATATTATTTATGATTCAATAAAAGAAGTTAATTTTTCAAATTATCCATTTATTCTTAAAACAGAAAATAATGAAATCTATGAAGCTAAAAATGTGGTAATCGCTACTGGAGCGAAGGCAAAATGGCTTGGAATTGAAAGTGAAAAATATTTTTTAGGTGCTGGTGTTTCTGGTTGTGCCACTTGTGATGGAAATTTCTTTAAAAATCTACCAGTTGCAGTTATAGGCGGAGGTGATACAGCAGGAACAGAAGCTTTACATATGACAAATATAGCTTCAAAAGTTTATTTAATATATAGACAATCTTCATTTGTTAGGATGCAAAAGGCATTGGCTGAAAAAGTATTACAAAATAATAAAATAGAAGTATTATTTAGTAGTGAAGTTTTAGAAATTTGTGGAAATAATAAACCAAAAAGCGTGGAGTATTTAAAAATTATAAATAATATTACTAAAGAAATTACTGAAGTAAATGTAAATGCTGTTTTTATGGCCATAGGAAGAAAACCAGAAAGTGATATTTTTATAAATAGCGGTATAAATATCGATAAAAATGGTTATATAATTACTGAAAAAGACAGTGCAAGAACTAATATAAAACATGTTTATGCAGTAGGAGATATAACTAATAAAAAATATAAACAGGCAATAGTAGCAGCAGGCTATGGTTGTATTGCTGGATTAGAAATTGAAGAAGATAAGGAGATTTTATGAAATTTAGGCGTGGTGTAGAAGTTATTATTTTAGATAAGGATAATAATATTGTTTCTTTTGAAACGGCAATTTGGCCAGGAATTTGGGAATGTCCCGGAGGTGGAATTGACGAAGGAGAGGAACCTATCGAAGCTTTATATAGAGAATTACAGGAAGAAGTAGATCTTAGTAGTAATGATTTTGAAATAATTGGAGAAACTAAAGAATTTATACAGTATTTAGATGATTACTGGAATAAGTATGGACTTGATGGACAAGAAAAAAAATTTTTTTTAGTAAAATTAAATAGAGAAAAGGAATTTAAATTCGATAATACTGAGGAAATTGAATTTCTAAGTTATAAGCTTACAAAAGCAGAAGAGCTTTTGAATGAAGTTCCTAATTTTAAAAGAGATATGTATAAACAAGTTTTGGAAGAATTTGGTTTATTGAAATAATATAGATAACTAAAATCTCGTTTTTTAAACTAAAAAAATTTTTAGTTGCTATCTCTATTAACTAAAAAAAATAATAATATAAATCAAAAAATAAGAAGTAATTAACTCTAATTTTCAAAAAACAGTTGCTTTTTTTTAAAAAAAGTTTTAATTTGGAATTAATAATATATATAGCTGTACAGAGTAATGAGATTTAGAGATAGACTATCAGTTAGAGGCTACTTTTGGAATTTAAAAGAATACGACGAGAATTTGGCTTTAACTATTCACCAGAAAAAAAATATTTCACCAACCATTAGTGAATTATTAGCAATAAAAAATATAAAATTAGAGGAAATTGATGATTTTTTAAACCCAAAAATCAAAAACTTATTAAAAAATCCTTATCATTTATTAGATATGAAAAAAGCAGTAGAAGCGATTTATGATGCTATAATTAATGAAAAGAAAATATGTATTTTCGGTGATTATGATGTAGATGGAGCGACAGCTACTGCTTTAATGGTAAAATTTTTTAGAAATATAGGAATAAAAGTTGAAACTTATGTTCCGGATAGAATTGAAGATGGTTATGGTTTAAATATTCAGGCAATTCAAAAATTAAAAGATATTGGAGTTGAATTTATAATAACTGTTGATTGCGGTATATCTTCTTTTGATGCTATAGAAATGGCTAATAAATTAAATATAGATGTAGTTATAACCGATCACCATTTGGGTCCAGCTGAAATACCACACGCAAAAGCTGCTGTAAATCCAAATAGACTTGATGAAGAATCTGAATATAAATACCTTGCTGGTGTTGGTGTCGCTTTTATAGTTTGTATTGCTCTAAATACATATTTAAAAGAGCATAATTATTATGAAGAACATAATTTAAAGCAGAAAAATTTACTTTATATGTTAGATTTAGTAGCATTAGGAACTGTTTGTGATGTAATGCCTTTAGTAAATATAAATAGAGCTTTTGTTAAACAAGGTTTAGAAGTTTTTAAACAAAGAAAAAATATTGGTCTTGCGGCACTTTCAGATTTAATGGAATTAAAGGAAGTTAATGATACTTATCATTTAGGTTATGTTTTGGGGCCAAGAATAAATGCCAGTGGAAGGGTAGGGGATGCGAATATAGGTAATAGGCTTTTATCTTGCGAGGATAAATATGAGGCAAAATATTTAGCAGAACAACTGAATAATTTTAATACAGAAAGACAAATAATAGAAAAAGATATTTTAGAAAAAGCTATAGATAAAATAGAACAAGAGCAATTATATAATGAAACAGCAATTTTTATATATGGTGAAGATTGGCATGAAGGAGTAATAGGAATAATTGCCTCTAGAATAAAAGACAAATATTGTAGACCTGTATTTGTTTTATCTATGGATGGAAAAATTGGAAAAGCTTCCTGTAGGTCAGTGGACAAAAGTATCGATATAGGCTCTGTTATAATAAAAGCAAAGGAAAATGGATTATTATTGAGTGGTGGTGGACATGCTATGGCTGGCGGTTTTACCTTTGAAGTTGAAAAACTTAAAGAAATAAAAGATTTTATTACCGGTCATATTAAAAAAGAATTAGAAGTTTATTTAAAACAAAACGATAAATTTGCAGATTTGGTTTTAGATTGCGATGCCGTAAATGAAGAGTTAGTCAATGATATTGATAATATGGGACCATTTGGTACTGATAATTTGAAACCAACTATTATTTTAAAAAATGTTGTAATTTTATCTGTTAAAAAATTTGGAAAAAATAAAGAGCATTTAAGATGTATTGTGGGTTCCTATTCTGGAGTAAGTAATTCAAAAAATAAATTAATAGCAAATATTTTTAGAATAGGAGAAAATGATACTCTTTTAAATGCTCTAGATCATACAGGCCTTAAATGTGATTTGGTTGGTACTCTGTCCATAAATAAATGGATGAATTTGAATAATATTCAATTTATAGTAGATGATGTTATTTTGAAGTAATTATAAGAGGTTTTGTACCCCTTATAATTAAAAATCTACCTATTAGTGAAAGAGAAGCTACAATAATTTTTAAACATTCTTTCTTCGTGAATTTTTTCCACAAATAGCTTTTTATCAATACTTTTTTCTTTTATATTACTATTTTTTATTAGAATTTCATCTTTTTTGACCAAATTATAACTTTTAAACATATTTAAAAAGTCATTTCTATAATTCTTTAATTCCTCTTCTTGAGTGGATAATAGTAAATCAAAATTTTCTTTATCTTCATTATTTAAGGAAGATAATTTTTCACATTCTTCTTGATTTATCTCATTTAATTTAGTAAAATAATTTTTATTTATTTGATTAACCTCATTTTGGAATGTTTTTAATTCCAACTCATTTTTTATTTTTTCATCACCATTTTTATCTGTAACATATTTTTGATAAAAATCACTTCCAACTCCAAAAGTTGCAACATCAAAAAAACTATTAACCAAACCTTTAGTTATCCCCACAATTGTATTTTTAAAATTACTAAAATAATCAAAAATTTTATCATTTTCTTTAAATTTTGGATATTTTATATATAAATTTTCAATTTTTCTTTGTGTTTGAATTTCCAAAGCCTTTTTTTTTAAATTTATATAATTATTTATTAAAATCGACTGTCTTGTTCTGTTGTTATTTATTAATTTATTCTGTAATTTATTCTTTATTTTGTTATGTTCATAGATTTTTTGCTCAATAGCAGTATTAAAACTATTATTAAATATATTATTTTTAAATATATTATTTTGTACTTCCAATAAGTCTTTATTTTCTTTTCTATCAAAACCCTTTAAATCATTCTTTTTTATAAAAAAGCTTTTAATTCTATTAAACGGATAAAAAATTGCATTGGCAACATTATCTTTAATTTTTCTAAAACTTTTTACAAAAATATTTTCTTTTCTATTTTTTTCTTTTTTATGATATTTTATAGGATTTAGAAAATAATTTTTTTTATCAAATTCATTTTTTATATCATTAGCAATAGCGGCAGCACCAATAGCTCCTATTATTGCGGAAGTTTTCCCATTAGATATTTTTGTACCCATATATGTCGCAATTCCTTTTGCAGTTATTTTTAAAACTGGAGTAGCCCAAGATTTTACAGTACTTTCTATATCTGGCTTAAGTTCTATTGCTTTTTCTATTGATTTATAATAAATAGCTTCATTTTTTGTTAAAAAACTTTTATTATTATCGTTAATATATTTAAACTTATCAGGATTTATATCGTATTTTTTAGCTAAAATATTTGCATATTCCATTAAAGCTTTTGCTTTCAACTCTTTTAAAGGTACATCTATAGATTTTCTTTCAGATAAACTATAATTATTTTTTATGCAATTTTTAATATTTTTTAAATTTTCTTCTGCTATTTTTTCTTGAAAATCCAAATCAAAGTTATTTTCCTGAATTAATTTTGAAAAAGTATTTGCTCTAGAAATATAGCCATCTATTGTTCTAGGTTTAATTTTAGATAAGTTTTTAATGCTATCGACTAAATCAAAATAATATTTTTTATTATTTTCAATTAAAACTAAAGTTTTTAGCATTTCTATTTTATCTATGTTGCTATAAATATTATCTTTTTCACATACATTAATTTTATCTACTAAAATCTTTTTTAAATATTGTTTATATATATTATTTCTAGACATATCAAAACAATAGTCTAACATATTAATATAATCTTCATTTTTTAAAAAATTATCTATTGCAAAATTAATATCTTCAAAACTAAATATTTTAGCATCCTTTTTTAATATATTCTTTATATCTTCAGTAATTGTAGATTGCCTTCCTTCTATTTTTGTATCAATAAAATCTGTTTTTTCTTCTGCTATAAAATTTAAAGTTTTATCATTTAAGGCATTTAGAATATTTTGATTTACAGTCGCAAGATATTCAATGGGAAGAGTTTTTATATTCGTTATTGTTTTTTCATCTATATATTTAATTAAATCACTATCAAAAAATTTAATTTTATCATTTTTAATTAATGAATTTAGTTGATCTGAAGTCAAATATTGTAATTGTTGATTTGTAAATGATTTAAAAGTTGAATTTTCAAGATTATTTAAATTTTCTGGACTGATTGTAGCAATAGCTTCTGGTCTTATATATTTAAAATTTTTTTCAAAAAGCTTAAATTGTTCTAAATTAAAATCTGAAAAATTAGTAATATTTTCAACTAAATATTTATCATTTGCAATACTTTGCATTATATTTTTATTTAAAAAATGCAATTTATTTTTATTGTCTAAACTTTTAATTTGTGTTTTAATGATGTCAAAAACTGGTCTATTACTAATAAAATTTATTGAGTATTTATAAGAAAAATCAACTTTTTCTTCACTTAATTCTTTTAAAACATCATTAGGCAAATATTGTAATCTATTGTTTAAAATTAAGTAGTTTATATTATCCTTATTAATATTTTTAAGTTGTTCTGCTGTAAAAAATCCTAAAGTTTCTGACTCTAACTTTTTAAATTCTTCATTAGGTAAATTATATATAATTTCTTTATTTATATAGCTTAAAAAACTTTTTCCGTTAAGATATTTTTTTGATAATATATTTAAAATTTCACCATCAATATATTTTCCTATAAATGAAGGAAAACTTACTAATTCTTCAGCTAATGTAATATTATCTATAATATCTATAATTTCGCTATTACTTATATTGAGTTTTTTGAATATAAATCCAACTTCTTTTATATTCCTTATTTTTTCTAAATTATTCATAATTTTTCTTTTTTCCACTACCTATAAATGTATTTATATATGAAAAAATTGCAAAAAAAATTACAATGTATTGTATATATTAGTATATTTTATATACCAATAATATATATTACAAACAACAAAAAAAATTTTTTATATATATTTGAAATAATTGATAATTCTGGCAGAGAGGAAGGGATTTGAACCCTCGATACCCTTGCGGGTATAGCAGTTTTCGAGACTGCCCTATTCAACCACTCTAGCACCTCTCTATTAGTTGAATATTAATTTTTCTGAAAAAAATAGCAAGAGGTTTTTAATAAAATTTTCGGATTATCTTAAATTTATAGATTTCGTTGTAAAACTTTTACTATATTTAACATTAGTTTTACTTTTTAATCTAAAAATTTACTTATTTTTTTAATTCCGGTATATATCCACTACTTCCAACTTTAGCTTTTTCTAAATAACTTACTAAAATTTTCTTTTCTGTCATCGAAATAATAAATATATATATCTTTTAATTAAAAAATCTATTTAAACCATTTTTTAAAAAATCCTTCTTTATCGCTATTCGTCTTTTGCAATGATTCATCCAATTGTTTACATAAATCTCTTTCACTATTATTCAAATTTTTAGGAACATCTACTTTAATGTTTAAATATAAATCACCATATTTTCCTGCACTACCTAAAACCGGCATACCCTTTCCTGTAACTTTTACCTTATCACCTTGTTGGGTTCCAGCAGGAATTTTAACAGTAGCTTTTCCACCATCAATAGTAGGAACAGATATTTCACCGCCTATCATAGCAGTTGTTGGTAATATTCCAGCAGTTAGATATAAATCATTTTTTTCTCTAGTGAATATTTTATGCTTTTTAATATTTACAAAAACAAATAAATCACCGGATTTTCCTCCATTTGTACCAGCTTCCCCTTCACCAGCAAGCTTAATTTTATTTCCTGTATTAACACCAATTGGAATTTTTACAGACAAAGTTTTTGACTTATTAAACCTTCCAGTTCCATTACATTTTTTACAAGGATTTTTAATAACCTTTCCTGTTCCTCTACACTTTCTACAGGTTTGTTCAACTATAAAAAATCCTTGTTGTGATCTAACTGTTCCAGCACCATTACAATCAGGACAAACAGTAGTACCACTTCCATCAGCAGACCCGCTACCTTTACAATCTTCACACTGCATCATTGCAGTAAAAGTTATATCAACTATTTTTCCAGTATAAGCTTCCTCTAGAGTTAAGTCTACATCATATCTTAAGTCTGATCCGTCTGTATTACTTTTTCTTGAATTTCTATTTCTTCCACCACCCATATCAGCAAATATATCGCCAAAAGAGTTAAATATATCACTAAAATCGCTAAAATTAGCTTTTTGGAATCCACCAAAGCCACCTCCAAAACCACCAAATCCTCCAAAACCACCGAAACCACCGGCTCCAGCACCACCATTTGTAAATGCGCTTTCTCCATATCTATCGTAAGCTGCTTTTTTATCTGGATCTCTCAAAATATCATAAGCTTCAGCTGCTTCTTTAAATTTTGCTTCAGCTTCTTTGTTGCCTGGATTTCTATCTGGATGAAATTCCATCGCTTTTTTTCTATATGCTTTCTTTATTTCGTCTGGGCTTGCATCCTTGCTAACACCAAGAACTTCATAGTAGTCTCTTGCCATTAAATTAAAATTTTATATATTATTATATATAATATAATGTTTGCTCTTAAATTTTCAAGTGCTTTTTTACCTTTTGATTTTTATAACTATGTGAATCAGTACCCTAATATTGGAAATTATTATGTTATAAAAATTACAAAATTTTCTTGACATTAGATAATTATTAGTATATAATATTAATTATTATTAATAACTTTTAAGGAAACTTTATGTCAGAAGACCATCGGAAGGCCGGCAAAACAGATAATATTTTTTTTACTGATTCTAGTGATAAAGATATTAAAAATAATAATACAGATAGAGAATGTCTTTTTTATGGGATATTTACAAAAGATCCAAAAATAATTGGCACACAAATTAAAAGACCAAGTACTCCGTTTAATAGAATAAATCAAACTAATAGAGAATTTTCAATCAACAATAATTATGATTTATACACAAATTATCAAAGAGCTTACATCGAAATCAATGAAATGAATTTTACATTAGAACATAATATATAATAATATATAAACCATTTATTTTCTGATTTTAATATTTTATTATAAGAATATTATATATTTTATGTCATAATTGTTTATCAGTTAGACTTTTTAAAAAAGTAACACTTTTTGCTTTTGAATAAAAATAAAAAGTGTTAAAAATAAAAAATTATGTTAAAAAGTAAAACTATAGCCAGTTATTAGTTTTTTTATTAAAAAATTACATTAGACCTCCTACATAAAAATTTTTTCACAAAAAACAAATATTACAAAAAAACCTTTTAATATTTTTAATGGGAGACATATCAAGATACCATTATTAAAAATATTAAAAGTTTGAAGTATTTTGAAGCAAGAGATGGAATTTTGCGAAAAATTATATTTTTTTATGGTTTTTTAACTATTTAAATAATATTAGACCTCCTACATAAAACTATACTCAAATATCAATAATATTTGAGTATTTTTAAATTTATTTATTTTTATGATTATTTATTCTTTAATTTCCTTCTATTT
>CATOLK010000034.1 GCA_951801155.1 uncultured Rickettsiales bacterium
GGCTAAAAATGGTGATAAAATTATGATTACTCAAGCCAATATAATAAAAAAAGTTTTAGATGTGTTGAATAGGGGTGAAATGGCTATAAATGCTGAAATTTCTAAAGATGAAGAAAAGGAATTTAAGATGTTACAATTATTGACTAGTAAAAAGCAGTTTTTTGTATGTAATGTTGCAGAAAATGATATAAATACAGGAAATGATTATACTAAAGCTGTAGAAGAATATTGTAAAAAAAATAATTATGTATATACAATTATTTCTGCAAAAATTGAGGCTGAAATTGCAAATTTGGAAACCGAAGAAGAAAAAGTTGAATTTTTAGAAACATTAGGATTAGAAGAAAAAGGACTTGATAAAATTATAAAAATTGCTTATCAATTACTTGATTTAATTAGTTTTTTTACAGTAGGGCCTAAAGAAACTCACTCTTGGACTGTAAAAGTTGGTTCTGTTGCTCCACAAGCGGCAGGTGTAATACATACTGATTTTGAAAAAGGATTTATAAAAGCAGAAACTATAAGTTATGAGGATTATATAAAATATAATGGAGAAGATGGCTGTAAAAATGCTGGACGATTAAGACTTGAGGGAAAGGATTATATAGTAAAAGATGGTGATATTTTCCATTTTAGATTTAATGTTTGATTAATTTAAGATTTATTATAGGAGAAAAAAATGAAAAAAGAAATTAATAATTTTTTAAAAGGTAAAAAATTTAATTTTAATGAATTTTTAGGCAAAATTGATTATTTTATTGGAAATTTTTGGCCAGCTATAGTAGTTATTTTATTAATTATAATTTTAATTAGTATAAAATTAAATTTTAATAAGAATTTCAATACTGATAAAATAACAAATGTAATTAAAAATTCTAAATATGGAGGTAACGCTGTAATAGTTAATAAAAATTATTTTTTGACAACCTATGATACAATTAATGATTTTTGTAAATCTGAACGTGTAGATCAGAAAATAAATTTTTATTTAGTTACTAACGATGGTAGTTACTATAGTGCAAAAGTATATGCTAAAGATAATACTAATAATTTAGCTATTTTAAAAGTGGAAGCAAATATTATGAATAAAGGTCTTGCAAATAATTATATAGTTTTTCCTGCTAAATATGATACTTTACTTAATTCTAATGTGTTTATATCAAAAACTAAAAATACGGAACAATCTTATTTTTATGAAAAAAATAAAATTGCAGGATTATCAGATGTTGGCTTTTATATAAAAAGAAATAATTTTAGAAATAATATTGGAGAGAGTGTTTTAAATGATAGACTTGAATTTGTAGGACTTACAACAGGAAATTCTAAATTAAGTAAATATAAATTTTTTTTGAATGAAGTTGATATTGTAAATCAAAATAAAATTGAAAGTTTTTTAAAACAAAATAGAATTTTTTATTATAAAAACATGAATAATCTTGATTTAATAAAATATTCTAATTATATAAAAAATATGAATGTTAAAGTTGTTTGTACAGTTAAAAATGTTAGAGTACCGTTAATATTAAAAACCAAAAAATAATATTATTATTAATTAAAATTTAAAAAAATGTTTACAGTAAGTGAAATAAGAGAAAAATATTTAAAGTTTTTTGAAAAAAAAGGATGTAAAATTATAAAATCATCTAGTTTAGTACCTGATGATCCTACGTTACTTTTTACAAATGCAGGTATGGTACAATTTAAGAATTATTATAAAGGAATTGAAATTCCTAAATTTACAAAAGCTACTACAGTTCAAAAATGTGTTAGGGCAGGGGGGAAGCATAATGATTTAGATAATGTTGGTTATACTGCTAGACATCATACTTTTTTTGAAATGTTGGGAAACTTTTCTTTTGGAAATTATTTTAAAAAAGAAGCCATAAGTTGGGCTTGGGAATTTTTGACTAAAGTATTGGAATTACCAGAAGAAAAACTTTGTGCTACTATTTATTATGAGGATGAAGAGGCTTTTGAAATTTGGCATAAAGTTATTGGATTGCCAGAGGAAAAAATAGTAAGATTAAAAGAAAATTTTTGGGAAATGGGAAATACTGGCCCTTGTGGTCCGTGTAGTGAAATATTTTATGATCATGGTCCGGAAGTGGAGGGTGGAATGCCTGGAACTCCAGAAGAAGACGGTGATAGATATATTGAAATTTGGAATTTAGTATTTACACAATTTAATAGAAATGAAAAAGGTGATTTAGAAGAGTTACCAAAGAAAAATATTGATACAGGTATGGGGCTCGAAAGAATTGCTGCTGTATTGCAGGGAGTTCATAATAATTTTGAAATAGATTTATTTAAAAAATTAATTGATAATTCAAAAAATATAATAGGTGATGGAGATATTTTTGCGCATAGAATTATTGCTGATCATTTAAGAAGTTCTAGTTTTTTAATTGCCGATGGAGTTTTACCATCAAATGAGGGTAGGGGGTATGTTTTAAGAAGAATTATGAGAAGAGCAATGTTGCAAGTACATAAACTTGGTTGTAAAAATGTTGCTATGTATAAATTAATTCCTTGTTTAGTTGATTTAATGGGAGATGCTTATCCTGAATTAAAAGAAAAAGAAGAATTTATTATGGAAAATATGAGGGTTGAAGAAGAAAGATTTAGAGCAACTCTTGATAAAGGATTAAAAAGATTAGAAGATAAGATTCAAAATGTAGAAAATAATATTTTTGATGGAAAAGATGCTTTTGAATTGTATGATACTTATGGTTTTCCATTGGATTTAACGGAAATTTTATTGAAAGATAAAAATATTACTGTTGATATTGAAGGCTTTGACGAAGAAATGAAAAAACAGAAGGAGAGGGCAAAGGCAAACTGGGTTGGTTCTGGAGATAAAGCTATTAAAGAAATATATTTAAAAATAAATGAAAATACAAATTTTGAAGGTTATGGTAAACTAATATGTAATGGAAAAATTATTAAAATAATTAAAGATAATAATTTTGTAGATGAAGTAAAAGAGGGCGATACAATTGAAGTTGTAACAGATAATACATGTTTTTATGGCGAGATGGGTGGACAAGTGGGAGATACCGGTATAATAATGTTAACTAAACAAAATGCTCCTGTTGTGCCATTTTGTGCTATTCAGGTTAAAAATACAATAAAAGTAAATGGATGTACCATACATCAAGGAATTGTAGAAATAGGAAGTTTTAAAATTGGTGATGAAGTAAATTTAGGTGTAAATAAAAATAGAAGAGCTCAAATTTCTGCAAATCATTCTGCTACACATTTGATGCATTATGCTTTAAGAAAATTTTTAGGAAATACATTAACTCAAAAGGGTTCTATGGTTGATGAAAAAAGATTACGATTTGATGTATCCTATAATGGTGTTATTGAACCAGAAATTTTGAAAAATGTTGAACAATTGGTAAATAATTTGATTATTGAAAATACAGAAGTAAAAACAGAAATTATGAGTATAGATGAAGCAAAAAAAACTGGTGCTATGGCTTTATTTAATGAAAAGTATGGAGATAAAGTTAGAGTTGTGGAAATGGGTTTGGATAAAAATGATGAAGAAAAAAAATATTGTTCTATGGAATTGTGTGGCGGAACACATGTAAAAAGAACTGGTGATATTGGATTTTTTAAAATAGTAAAAGAAGAATCAATAGCATCTGGTATTAGAAGAATAGAAGCTATAACTGGTATTGAAGCTTTAAAATTTGTAAATGAAAAAATTTCTGTTGTAAACATTTTAAGTGAAAATTTAAAAGTTGTTGGCGATGCTATAATTGAAAAAATAATTGCTTTGCAAAAAGAAAATAAGGATTTAAAAAAACAGTTAAATGACTTTGAGAAATCTAAACTTAATAATCTTAAATTTGAAGAAGAAAATATAAAAGGTTTTAGATTAGCTTATAAAATCCTTGAAAATGTTAATTCTCAAGACTTGAAGCAGGTAATAGTTACTTGGCAAAATACAAAATATAAAGAAAATACTATTGTAGTAGCTATTATTAAAAATGGTGAAAAAAATACTATTATAGTTGCTGTTTCTAAAGATTTAATTGAAAAATATAATGCTGTTGAATTGCTTAAAAAATTTGGTGGTAAAGGTGGTGGTGTGGCTACTTTTGCTATGGGAAGTATTAGTGGTATAATTGATGATTTTAGAAAAGTTTTTTAATTTTTGATTTTTTGTTTATACTGATACTTATATTTAAATGATTGTTTTATGTTACTTTAAATCAAGATTTTATAATAGACCCTTTCCTGCATAAAAATTTTCCATAAAATTAAAAATACTTCAAGTTTTTTACATTTTTAATAGTAGAAACATATCTCGATAATGCTTCTAATTAAAAATATTGAAAATTCTTGTTTTTTTTTAATATTTATTTTTTATAGAAAATTTTTTTACGTAGGAGATCTAATAAACAAGTATTTTACAAAGAAATCTAATCTAAAATGACATAAATAAAAATAAAATAATTAAAGTATAGATAAATAATAAGAATAAAAATAATTCTCAAAAAAGTTAAGATTTATTATATGTATTTATTAAAATTAATCTTCATCTTCATCTTTTAACATATCTTCTGTTAAATTATATTTATTTAATATATCCTGTATCATTTTTTCAGTTTTTTCAATTTCTTCTGGTTTTCTAGTTATAAATGCTTTCTTTCTAGCGGTTTCTATTTTCTTTCTTAATATTTTCTTTTGTTCTTTTATTTTATTCTTCAAATCGTCATTTTCCTCTTTAATCCTTCTCTCTTCTTCTGACATATCATTATCTATAACATTATTATTTGTAGTCGGAGTTGATTGTGTTGGTTTTGTTGGAGGAACAGCTTTTTGAGTTTGTACTTTTGGTGTTTCAGTTTTTTGAGCTGATTTGGTTTCAATTTTTTTACTAACTTCTTTTTTGTTTAATTGTGGTGTCTCTTTTTTATCTTTTTGTTTTTTTTCTTCTTCCTTTTTAATTTTTTCTAATTTTTTAGCTTCCTTTCTCTTCTGTTTTTCAATTCTTTTTTCTTCTTCTTTTTTCTCTCTTTCAATTCTTCTTTCTTCAATTCTTCTTTCTCTTTCTTTTGCTTTTTCTTTTTGTTGTGTATTTGATATTTGTTCTTTTAAAACTTGTTGTTTTAATCTGTTAGTTTTTTCTCTAATTACATCGTCTCTTGTTTTTGCAACGTACTCTACACCGTTTAATATTGCATTTCTTATAAAACAATGTATTACGCATAAAGTACAGAGTGTATTTACAACTATTAAAATTAACATTTCAAAAAATATAATCGGATCATAACTGCTTGATGCTATAGCGAAAAGAATAAAATTTATTCCATATATATTAAACATAGAAGCCGCATGAAGTTTAATATAAAAATCTTTATATCTAATAAAACCTATTATACTGGAAAGTAAGAAGAAATTTCCAATTAAAGTACTAATAAAACTAATATTTTGCAGTATATTTTGTAACATTTTAAAAAACTATACATTAATAATAATCATAAACTTTAATCCAATTTTATTTTTCTATAGAAAAACATTAAAATTAATATTAAGTTAACCAAAAACATAATAATTATCACATTTAATATTTTATAAAAATTTAAAAAATCTATAAAGTATATACATGTAACTGTAATTATTGTATTTAGCAACATATAAAAATGCAATAGCAATTGAAAAAAATCTTTATGAAAAAACATTGCTAAAAATAAATAAGTAATACATAAAAATAAAAGAAATAAACAAACGATCATAATATTCTCCTTTTATACTAAACTATCATCATTAATTTTTTGAGTTTCAATATTTAAAAAATACAATTGATTTGGTGAAAAAAATATGCTACTCATGGAATGTACAAAAAAACACTGATTTTTTATTAAACAACTAATTACGCCAAAACTCAAATTAAATATATTGCATGTTAAATTATTTTCATAAATATTATCATTTTCGTTAAATAAAAAATCAACTACTGGATCTATATTATTAACTGGTAGCAAAAATTGAAAAGCTAAATATAAATTTTCTCCAAAAGAAACAACCAATTTTTCCATTAACATTTTGTAAAAACCAAATTGTAAAAATATAAATTCGTTTCTAAAATTGAATAATTTTAATTTTAATACTAATACGGCTATCAGAATAGTTATTATAAAACCAAAAATTACTATCCATAAAGTAAACATACTATTGAATAAGAATAGCACAAGCCAAAGTGAAAATAAAATGAAAAATAGTGTAAAAAATGTTAACATTTTTATTTAATTTTAAAATTTAATAATTAATATATAACATAATTTTAATATTAAAATAATTTATTACAATAAAAAAATGACAGAAGATATAAAAAATAATTTATCCAAAAAAAGTTTAGCTAGATTTATAGCTTGCCAAGCAATTTGTATATATTATGATACAAATAATTCTGATAAGAATTTAAATGATATTCTAGAAAATATAAATGAATATTTTGTAAAAATTGATTTTGATAATACAAAATATTGCAATATTTATAAAAGCAAATTTGTTCATGATTTAGTTAATGGTGTTATAAAAAATCAAGAAGAATATGATATTTTAATTAATAAACTTCTAAATAAACAGGATACAACCGAAACTATAGATGAAATAATTCTCGCTACTTTTAGGGCTGCTATATATGAATTTGAAAATTCTACGCTCGATAAAAATATTATAATAAATGAGTATGTTGATATTGTAGGTGAATTTTATAATAATGTATATACTGGTTTTGCAAATGGTATTCTGGAAAATTTAGCTGTAGAAATTAGAGAAAAAAAAACAAAAGAAATAAAAAAAGAAGAACCTAAAATGGAAGTAAAAAAAGAAAATAACGATAAAATTATTATAAAAACTAAAAAGAAGAGAAAGGTTATTTCTTTAAAAAAATAAAGTATATATTTAATTAACTTTATTTTTATAGAATTTTAATAGTAATTTAAAAAGTAGGTAGTAAAAATATATACTATTTTATTTATTGTACAATGTTGGTAAATTGTATTGTAATAATAATGTTACCATATTGTTACTACCTATTGAGATATCGGTCATGAATAATAACAAAATATAAAATAAAATTAAAACTAATTTAAAAAACAATTTACAAATAAAAATTTAAAAATTAAAATCGTAATTAATTATATTTAATTGAAATCTTATGAAGAATTTAGTAATAGTAGAATCACCAGCAAAAGCAAAAACAATCAACAAATATCTTGGTAAAGATTATATAGTACTCGCATCTTTTGGACATATTAGACAATTACCTAAAAAAGACGGCAGTGTAGACCCAAATAACGATTTTAGCATAAAATATGAAATTGATAGAACATCTCAAAAACATGTAAAAGCTCTTGTAGATGCAATGAAAGAATGCAATAAAGTAATATTAGCAAGCGATCCTGATAGAGAAGGAGAAGCTATTGCTTGGCATGTAATAGAAGTTTTAAAACAAAAAAAAGCTATAAAAAAGGACACAAAAGTTGAAAGGGTTGTTTTTAATGCTATTACAAAACATACAGTAGAAGAGGCAATGAAAGAAGCTCGCCAAATTGATATGGATTTAGTAAATGCTCAACAGGCTAGAGTTGCCCTTGATTATCTTGTAGGTTTTACTTTATCTCCAGTTCTATGGAGAAAATTACCAGGAAGTAAATCAGCCGGTAGAGTTCAATCTGTAGCTTTAAGATTAATTTGCGAAAGACAAAATGAAATTTTGAATTTTAAAAGTGATGAATATTGGACAATAGATGTTAATTTAAATACATCGGAAAATAAAAATATTACTGCAAAACTCATAGCAATTAATGATAAAAAAATTGATAAATTTTTTATAAAAAATTCACAACAAGCAGAATATTTAAAAAATATATTGGAAAAAGAAAAATATTTTGTTGATACTATTGAAAAGAAAGAAGTTAAAAGAAATCCATTTGCTCCATTTACTACTTCTACTTTACAACAGGAAGCGTCGAAAAAATTAGGTTTTTCAACAAAAAAAACTATGTCAGTGGCACAAAAATTGTATGAAGGTATTGATGTTGGCGAAGGTACCCATGGTTTAATTACTTACATGAGAACGGATGGTGTTTATACAGCTCCAGAAGCTATTGAAGAAACTAGAAAATTGATAGCTGATAAATATGGGCAAAAATATTTAGCTCCAAAGGCTATAGTTTATCAAAATAAAATAAAAAATGCCCAAGAGGCACATGAAGCCATAAGACCAACAGATCCAAAACTTATACCTGATAATATTAAAAAATATCTGACAGATGATGAATATAAACTCTATAATTTAATATGGAAAAGATTAATTGCAAGCCAAATGGCTAGTGTATTATTGGATCAAGTAAGTATCGATATAAAAACTTCACAACATACTTTAAGAGCGACTGGAAGTACTATAAAATTTGATGGATTTTATATTTTATATAATGAAACAAACGAAGAAGAGGGTGATGAAAAATCTATTATATTGCCATCAGTTAATAAAGGTGAAGAATTAAAGCTTAAAGATATTTTGGACAAACAACATTTTACAGAACCACCACCAAAATACACGGAAGCCAGTTTAGTAAAAAAAATGGAAGAATTAGGAATAGGTAGACCTTCTACTTACGCAACTATAATTAGTGTTTTACAAGAAAGAGGATATGTCAGATTAGAAAAAAAGAGATTTATTGCAGAAAATCGTGGAATTATAGTTAATACATTTTTGAATATTTATTTTAAAAAATATGTGGAATATGATTATACTGCAAAACTTGAAAATGAATTGGATACTGTATCAAATGGAAAAATGGATTGGAAAAACTTATTAAACGAATTTTGGAAACCATTTAAAACCAATATTGATAATACAATGGAGGTAAAAAATATCGATGTTTTAACAGAAATATCAAAAGTTTTAGAAGATTATATTTTTGGAAGGGATGAAAATGGAAAATTAAAAAATAAATGTCCTGATTGTGAAACTGGTGTTTTAAATTTAAAAACTGGAAAATTTGGTGTATTTATTGCCTGTTCTAATTATCCTGAATGTAAACATACAGAACATATTACAGATGGTATGGGGAACGACGGAAATGATGATGGAGAAAATAAATTTGAAAATAAGCTATTAGGGCAAAAAAATGATTTAAATGTTTACTTAAAAAAAGGACCATATGGTTTTTATATCCAATTAGGTGAAGATAATGGTAAACCAAAGCCAAAAAGAGTTGGAATTCCTAAAAATATTGATATTAACGAAATTAATTTTGAAAAAGCTGGTGCTTTATTAGAATTACCAAGATTAATAGGTCAACATCCACAAGATGGAAATGATATAAAAGCAAATATTGGACCATTTGGACCATATTTGATGTGGAATAAAAAATTCTATTCTGTAAAAAATGATGATATTTTGGATATAACTTTAAATAGGGCTTTGGTAGTAATTCAAGAAGAAACAGAAAAAAAAGAAGCTAGAGCAAATAAACTTACCAATAAATCTGAAAAAACTGAAAAGGCCGAAACTATTAAAAAAGTTGAAAAAGTTAAAAAAGTTGCTAGTAAAACAAAAAGTAAAAAAACTGTTAAAACTACTAAAAAAAGTGTAAAAAAATAGATTTTATATAAAATTTAAAGTTATTTATTTTTTGATTTCCTTTTGTTTACGTCATTCCAGATTAGGATTAATTGATAATTTATTTGTCTAGTGATTCTTGATGTGGAATGGACTTAAGTAAAGGAAAATCAAAGAAATACAAATCTAATGAAAAAAGGAAGATATTTGTTAAAAAAATAAAAATGTATATAGAAAATAAGAATAGTTTTATACAGGAGATTTATTGTAAAATAAAGCTAAAATAATCTTATATGTTAATTTTTTTCCATAATATACATTATACAATTTTTAATTTTGTAAAAGACAGTTTAATGTTAACTATAATTTTAGTTTTTAAACTAATTTTTTTTAAACTAATTTTTTT
>CATOLK010000035.1 GCA_951801155.1 uncultured Rickettsiales bacterium
TTTGGTAAGAATTTACCTTTTAATATTTTATTCATTATTCTTATTTGTTCATTTTTTGGTTTTTTCTTTAATTTATTTATAGAAAAATATTGGTCAAAATCAACTACCTCCGATGTTTTAGAGGCATCTCCGGTCAAATGTGGATTTTTTATTTCTTTGAGTTGATTTGTATTTTTATCTATATCTAAATTTGATAAAATTCCATTAAAAATCTCTCTTCTATTGTTTGTATTTAAATAGTTATCAATATTATTAAAATATTCCTAAAATATTTCTGGTGCATTAAAATTATTTTTAATTTTTTCAAATACTTGTTCAAATCCTGAGGTATTTTTAAGCACATCAATCATTTTAATATTTTCTCCATTTTCTATTTTTTCTTTTAATTTTTTTCTTACTTTTAAAAAATAATCTTTGTCTTCTCCATTAGATAAAACTTCTGGATATAATATAATGGAGAAAATAATAAATAGAGAATTAGTTATACACCGTGGTGTATTCGTAATTTTTTCATTAGCGGTAGAAGAAGAATAATCTTCTATCATTATTTTTGATTCAGAATTTAAATCAAAAAAATTACCGTAACCATTATTAAAAAACGCAGATCCGCTACTAAAATAATGGAAAATATTATTTGGATCTGCAGAAGTTATTTTTGATTTAAAATTTTCATTCCAAATTTGCATACCATTTTTATTATGCCTTGCCAAATGATTTGTTAATTGTATAATTGATTCAAATTCTTTTCCTTTTTCTAACGTTGTCGAATATGAAGCTTTATAATTTTGTATTATACCAAGATTCTCTTCTGCAGCGTAAACTACATTTAAATTATTTTGTAATAGAGTTGCTTTAATATAACCATCCTCGCTACCAATTTGTTTTGTAAATCTAATACCTTTATCTCTTAATTTTTGGACATTATATATATTTCCCCATACTTCTTTTTGAGGATTACCTTCAAGATAAATAACATCAGCCTCTCCTTTAAGAATTTCTTCTTTATTTTTAAAATTTTTTCTTCCTTCTGGATTTCCTAATTCATTATTTTTACATTCATTTACATAACTTTGTAAAGCTTTAGGTCGTATTCTATCATCTCCGTCAAGAAAAACTAAATATTTTGTCTTACAAACATCAATTATTCTATTTCTTGAAGCGCTTACTTTGCCATATTTTTCCGCACTTTCTATAACATCTAAATTTATATTTAAGCCATCATCAGTAATTTGTTGCTTTAATTTTTGTATATATTCTCTTTTTCCTGTTCTATTTTTTCTAAATTCTTCAAAAGATATATTTATCATTTCTTGTTTATATTTTTTTTCCAATTCACTTAATTTTTCTCCATATTCTTCTTCTAAATTATCAATAAATTCTTTTTCTTGATTTTTGTCAGAATTTGATTCTCTAAATTCATGTAATTTTTTATTTTTTTCTTCAGTTAATGTTTTTTTTTCATTATTATAGCTACGATATAAACTTCTTATTTTTTCTTCTTTTTTTCTTAATTCTTCTAATTTATCTAATTTTTCTTTTATTTTTTCTTTTTCTTCTTCATTTAATTCTTCATATTCTTCATTTAATTCTTCATATTCTTCATATTCTTCATATCCTTCCTCTTTTAGTAATATCTTAAAATTTATTATTTTATCTTCTATTTTTGTTTCCAATTCTTGATTATATAAACAAGATAATTCATCTATGCTTTTAGCTTTTAATCCTTTTTTATAATCTTCTTCAGAAGTTGCATCTATAGAAATCATAATATCTAAAGGAACATTTTTTTCTTGCATTTCTTTATAAGATTGTATAACTGAATCAATACTATCTTCAAACAAAAATGGTAACATATTATCATGGATAGTAATACCGTAGGTAAAAATACTTTCTTCTGTGTTTGGTTGATTTTTAGTTTTTTTAGAATCACTCATTTTTTCTCCACTATTAATAATAATTTAATTTAAAATTAAAATAATTACATTTTTTTAAAAAATCAATATAAAGTGCAGTCCTCTCTTCCAGAAAATCTATTGACAAAATATATATTATTTTTTATACTTCTATAAAATTAATTTATTATTTTGAATAATGACTTTTACAAATTTATTTTTATTTATAGTTCAAATTATAGTATGTATATTATTAATAATAAGTGTTCTACTTCAGTCATCAGATGAAGATTCATTAAGTGGTATAGGAGCTAGTGCTACTCAGGCCAATGCTTTATCTCATAAAACATCTGTTGATACAATAACAAAAGTTACAATTGTTTTAGGCGTTATATTAATGTTTAATTCTTTTTTGCTAACTAGTATTTCTACACACAGATATAATAAAGAAAATAATAAAATAAAAGATTATATTGAAAATACTAAAAGTCAAAACGAAAATAAAACAGAGAATAACTAACATATTGTAAACTATGTTTTTAGTTTAAAATTTTTTATTTTAGTTATTTTCCTGTAAAAGTAAGGGAGTATATGTATTAGTTGTTTCCATGGTAAAAAGTTTTTAATTTGTTGTTTTTACATTAAAAATAATAATGAATGTACACAATTCCAGATTGTAATTTTTTAGTAATTTATTACCTGGAAATTATTTCCTTGAAAAATAAAGTATAAAAATAAGATCTAAGGGATTAATGTCTACATTAAATTACCAATAAAATGTTAATTTTCCTATAGTAAATTGTAGATATAAACTGTTAGATAAAAATAAATTTTTATTTTTAAACATTAGTCCTTATCTTGAAGAAGAATATAAAAATAAATATATCCTAAATTTTTAACCTTTCTTCAATTTCATTTCTTCCTAAAACCTTCATTATACTACACAAATCTGGACTTTGAACTCTTCCTGTTATTAAAACTCTCAAAATTGTAGCTACTGTAGAAATATCGCCCTTAAATTTATCTGGATTTTCTTTATATTCTTTAGTACTTGAAGAATATCCGCATTTTTCAGCAACTTCTTTTAGTTTTTCAAACCAAGTTTGGTTATCATCTTTTTCATTATAAGTTTCAAGAAAATATTTGACTATATTTTTAATATCTTCTCTATTAAAATCTTTTAAATTATTTTCAACTTCTTCTTTATTTAATTTAAAAAAATATTCTATTTCATTATTTATATTACTCCATTTTGCTATATCTTTTCTCGGTTTTTTTATATTTTCTCTCTCAATATTAAAAATTTTTAATATATATTTGCTATTTTCTGTCATTAATTTAAATAATTCTTTATCATATTTTTCAGCCCATTTTAATACATTATCATATATTTCATTAGCTGTCATTTTACTTACAACATCCTTACTTATATTATTCAATTTTACTAAATCAAAAATTGCACCACTATTATTCATTTTTTTCATATCAAAAGTAAAATCTTTGTAGTTTTTATCTTTATTTTGTCTTCTCCAATCCTCGAAATTAGAATTTGCAAGATTTAGTAAATATTCTACTACACTTTCACCAGGATAACCAGCCTGTTTAAAAAATTCCAAATTATTTTCTGGATCTTTTCTTTTGCTTAATTTTCTTTTATTACCGGTTGTTTCATCGATTTTCATAAGTGGAGAAATATGTAAATATTTTGGAGCTTTCCACTTCATAATCTGAAATAATTGAATATGTAATGGTAAAGAAGGCAACCACTCTTCGCCTCTTATAATAGTAGTTGTTCCCATTAAAAAATCGTCAATCAAATGAGCAAAATGATATGTTGGTAAACCATTTTGTTTTAAAATAACAACATCAAGATCGTTTTCATGAAACTCTAAATTTCCCCTTAAAATATCATTAACAACTATTTTTTTATTAAAATCTCCTGGTGATTTTAATCTTATAACACATTTTTCACCATTTTCAATTTTTTTTATAGCTTCTTCAATAGGAAAATTTCTATATTTTGCCCAACCACCATAATAACCTAATCTGGAGCAATTTTGAGCTTTTTGTTTGTTTATAATTTCTTCTAATTCCTCTTCAGTACAAAAACAAGGGTAGGCAAGACCTTTCTGTAACAAATCCTTTACAAAAACCTTATATATATCACTCCTTTTACTTTGAATATAGGGACCATAAATACCAAAATCATCACTATCGGAATTTATAACTCCCTCTTCATAATTTAACCCATAATATTTTAAATTATCTATAATTATTTCTAAAGCTCCCTCTACTTCTCTTTTTTGATCTGTGTCTTCTATTCTCAAAAAGAAAATTCCACTATTTTTGCCAGAATGTGCCACTCTTTCATCAATAATTGCAGAGTATAAATTTCCCATATGCATAAATCCGGTTGGACTTGGTGCGAATCTTGTAACTCTTTCACCTTCTTTTAAATTTCTTCTTGGATATTTATTAAAAATTTCTTCAATTGTTGGTAAATTTTTACTAAAAAATTTGTCTATAAATTCTTCCATATTTATTGCCTTTTGTTGTATATAAAATATATTAATATTAATATTAAATGAAAAAAATAAAAAATAAATAGTTTTATCAAAATAAAATAATCATTTAAATGATAGAAGAACTAGAAAATTTTATTAAAGGTTATAGTTTATATTTATCATTTAGTAGGTTGTATAGAGAATATACATAGTAGTGTAGGAGGAATTTTAAATAACTAAAACAAATTCCTTGCAAAATAAAACTAATTTTATAAAATTCTTATAAAGAATTTAAAGAGATTAATTTAGTGAAGAAATAAAGTATAATTATTATAAAAACACTAACTAAGATTAATAACTAATATGTGAAAATGGGTGTGAATAATTTATTTTACAAAAAAAAACAAAAATCAGTGTTATACATTACTATAATAATGATTTTTATATTAGGTATTGTTTATTCAAATAATTCTAATAATTTAAACAATAAAAACATAAAAAAAAGTATTATTAACAACATGAAGGAAGATAATATGAAAGAGATAATTTTTGAAGAAAATAATTTACCAAGATGGAATTTGAGTGATCTTTATTCTGATCTTACTGATACAAAAATTGAAGAGGATATGAAAGAGTTGGAAAAAAGAATCAACAATTTCAAAAGAAAATATTCAGACAAAATCGATATTTTAAGTGGTTATGAATTATTTAAGGCACTAATAGAATATGAAGGTATAAATGAACTATATACTAAATTGGAGTCATTTGCTTTTTTGAATTATGCTCAAGATTTGTCTAAAGAATCTAATATTCTATTTTATCAAAATATAACTGAAAAAATTACAAGCTTGCTTTCAAATCTAGTATTTTTTGAAGTTGAAATTAATAATTTAACTAATGCAGAAATTACAGAAAAACTGGATAGTAGTTTAAAATTAAAAACATTTTATGGCGAATATATTAAAAACATTAGATTGTTTAAAAATCATCAACTTTCAGTAGAGTTGGAAAAATATTCTTTAGAAAAAAGTATTTCCAGTAAAGAGGCTTGGTCAAGACTTTTTGATGAAACTATGGCTGGTTTGGAATTTGAATATAATGGAAAAATTTTAAATGAGAGTGAAATTTTAGAAGTTATGCATAGCAATACAAACGAGAATGTTAGAAAAGAGGCTAGTAAAATTTTTGGACAAACGCTTGGAAAAAATATAAAATTATTTGCTTTTATCACTAATATTTTAGCAAAAGATAAAGAAATATCGGATAAATGGCGAAAATACGAAACACCAATCTCTAATAGGAATTTAGATAATAAAATTGAAGATGAGGTGGTTGAAAATTTATATAACTCTGTTCAAGAAAATTACGAAAAAACATCTCATAGATATTATAGACTTAAATCAAAAATATTAGGAAAAGAAAAATTACATTATAGTGATAGAAATGCCCCTTTATTATTTAATGATAATAGAAAATATGAATGGGAAGAGGCAACTGAGATTGTATTAAAAGCATACAGAGATTTTTCACCAGAAATGGCAGAAATTGGAGAATTATTCTTTAAAAATAATTGGATAGATGTTCCTGCAAAAACTGGAAAAAGAAGTGGTGCTTTTGCGCATCCTTCTGTTCCTTCGATACATCCATATATTTTATTAAATTTTCAGGGAACAAGAAGAGATGTTTTAACTTTAGCTCATGAATTAGGACATGGTATTCATATGTATTTGGCAAAAAAGCAAGGATTTTTTATGTCTGACACTCCTTTGACTTTAGCTGAAACAGCTTCTGTTTTTGGAGAACAATTGGTATTTAGATATATGCTAAAACAAGAAAATGATATTGATAAGAAAATTATTCTATTGGCTAGCAAAATTGAAGATATGCTAAATACAACTGTGAGACAAATAGCATTCTTGGAATTTGAAAAAGGAGTTCATAGCAAAAGAAAAGATGGAGAAATAAAAGTTGATGAATTAAATGAAATTTGGTTAAATTCTCAAAAGAAAAGTTTGGGTGATGTTTTTATTTTTGATGATGAATATAAATATTACTGGGCTTATATCCCACATTTTATACATAGTCCTTTTTATGTTTATTCTTATGCATTTGGAGATTGTTTGGTAAATACATTATATTCACTTTATTTAGAAAAACCTGAAAATTTTCAAGAAAAATATATTAATTTATTAACGGCCGGCGGAAGTCGAAATTATAAAATATTATTAAAACAATTCGGTCTTAATCCAAAAAATAAAGATTTTTGGCAAAAAGGTATGAATTTAATAATTGAATTAATTGATGAATTGGAACAACTTTTAAAAGATAGAAATAGAATATAATATGGAAAATATTTTAATAAACAATCTTACTGAAAAAATAAATAGTGGTAAGATTGTTTCTTTTCCAACCGAAACTGTTTACGCTTTAAGTTGTGATGTTAATAATATTGAAGCAATAGAAAGAATATATAAAATTAAAAATAGAAATAGATCTAAACTTTTAAGTATTTTTATAAATAAAGAATTACTAAATAATTTAGTTATTTACGAATGTAGTTTCCAAAGTTTAATTGAAAAAGAATTAGAAAATGGGACCACAATTATTTTTAATAAAAAAAATAATGATGTTTTAAATAATATAAAAAGTAATACTATAGGCATAAGAATTCCAAAGCACGATTTTACAAGAAAAATGTTGAAAAAATTAAACAAACCTATTGTGGCTACGAGTGTAAATTTAAGTGGTGAATTGCCTTTGTGTAATTATGATGATATCGTTAGAAATTTTGGTAATGAAATTGATTATATTATTGACAATAAATTAATAAAAAGTTTTATTAATGGAAAACCTTCAAAAATTATCTCTGTAGTTGATGGAGAATTCAAAAAAATAAGGAGTTAGTCTTTTTGTTATAAAATTCACAATAAATTACTATAATAGACCTCTTTGATAAAAATTTTTCGTAAAAATAAGTATTACAAAAAAATTTTTTAATAGACCTTCTGCATAAAACTATATTCAAATATAAATAATATTTGAATATTTTTAAATTTATTTATTTTTATAGTTGTTTATTAAGAAAATCTAATCTGAAATTATATAAATAAAGAAAAACCAAAGAAATAACAAATCTAATAAAAAAAGAAAGATATAAAAAAATTATTAAATATATATAGAAAATAAGAATAGTTTTATGCAAGAAGTCTAATATTTATATAGAATTGTATAGAGATATATTTTTGTTATTAAAAATATTAAAAGTATAAAGTATTTTGAAACAAAATTTAGAATTCAGTGGAAAATTATTTTTTATAGTTTTTTAATTATTTAAACAATATTTACAGATATATAATTTTTTATGCAGAAGATTTAGCTATATTTGTAATCTAAAATGTTAGTTTATTATTTACATTAAAAAGTTTTTTATTTATTAAATTGTTTTTTAATCTTATTTTTCTATAAAAAATGAAACTTTTTTAAATAAACCCATAAATCTTTCAACCAATTTTTTACACAAAAATTGATATAGTTTATTTATTAATCCAACTTCAAAGCCGCCAAAAATGCACTTTGTGGAATTTCCACATTTCCAATTACCTTCATTCTCTTTTTTCCAGCTTTTTGTTTTTCAAGTAATTTTCTTTTTCTTGTAATATCGCCACCATAGCATTTTGCTAAAACATCTTTTCTATATGGATTTATAGTTTCTCTTGCTACAATTCGTCCACTAATACTTGCTTGAATTGCAATTTTAAACATTTGTCTAGGAATCAAATCTTTTAATTTTTCACAAAGTACTCTACCTCTTGATTCTGCTCTTGATTTATGTAACATTATAGCTAAAGCATCCACCGGTTCGCCATTCACTAAAATCGACATTTTAGTTAAATCACTTTCCTGATAATCTACAATTTCCCAATCAAAACTTGCATAACCTTTTGAATACGATTTTAATTTATCATAAAAATCATAGACAATTTCATTCAAAGGTAGTTTAAAAACTAACATAGCTCTTGTACCTACATAGGTCAATTGTTCTTGAATTCCCCTTCTATCAATACATAATTTTAAAATATCACCCAAATAATCATCTGGAGTCATAATAGTCGCTCTTACCCACGGTTCCATTATTTTTTTAATATAAGTTGGTTCTGGTAAATCACTTGGATTATGAATTTCTAAATAATCTTTACCTTCATCAAATTTAAAATTTTTCGTAGTATTTGTATAAACTCTATAAATAACAGAAGGCGAAGTAGTAATTAAATCCAAATTAAATTCTCTTTCTAATCTCTCTTGAATTATTTCTAAATGCAAAAGTCCTAGAAATCCACATCTAAAACCAAAACCTAATGCCGAAGAAGTTTCTGGACTAAATTCAAAACTTGCATCATTTAAATGCAATTTTGCTAAAGATTCTTTAAAAATATCATAATCACCAGAATCAACTGGATAAATTCCACAAAATACAACTGGCATATTTGGCTTGAAACCTTGTAAAGGTTGACTATAAATATCATTTGAAAGCACTATAGTATCCCCAACTTTACAATCTGCCACTTGTTTTATTTGTCCTGTAAAATAACCAACTTCCCCAGCCGATAATTCTGCTGTATTAACTTTTTTGGGTGTAAAAATACCTAAATTTTCCATTTGATACATAGCACCATTTGACATCATTTTAATTTTATCATTTTTTTTAAAGGTACCATCAATTACTCTAATTAAAACAACTACACCCAAATATGGATCATACCAACTGTCAATTAACATTGCTTTTGGTGGTTTTTCAACGGAACCAGAAGGTGCTGGTAATCGTTTTACTACTGCCTCCAATAAATCTTTTACACCCTCTCCGGTTTTTGCGCTTACAAGTACAGTATCGCTAGTATCAATTCCAATAATTTCTTCGATTTGTTCTTTTGTTTTTTCGATATCTGCCGATGGTAGATCAATTTTATTTAAAACAGGTACTATTTCATGGTTATTTTCTATAGCATGATAAGCATTTGCTAGAGTTTGAGCCTCTACACCTTGGGTTGCATCTACAAGCAATAAAGATCCCTCACAGGCAGCGAGACATCTATTAACTTCGTAAGTAAAATCTACATGTCCTGGTGTATCCATTAAATTTAAAATATAATTTTTTCCGTCGTCTGCTTTATAATTTAATCTTACAGTCTGTGCTTTAATTGTTATTCCTTTTTCTTTTTCTAATTCCATTGAATCAAGAATTCTGTCTTCTTTTTCTCTTTCGGTTACTCCTCCACAATATTCAATAATTCTGTCAGCAAGCGTTGACTTCCCATGATCTATATGTGCTATTATGGAAAAATTTCTGATATTTTCTAGTGATACCATAAAAAATTCTGTTAAAAGTTATGTTTTTCATAAATATATTTGTTATTTTTTTATTTTCAAATGGTTTTTGTAGTGAGGTATATAAATTTGTTAAGTTTGAGATAAAAATCTTTTTTCTCTCTTGTAATACTCTGTAGTGTTTAAATGATTAATAAAAAATGTAGTTTTTTATTATAGCTGTCTTTTTTATAATAGACTTCTTGCATAAAACTATTCTTATTTTTGTATA
>CATOLK010000036.1 GCA_951801155.1 uncultured Rickettsiales bacterium
CATTATACTTTCTAAACATTGTACAAGATATTTTTCAACATTATAAATAGGTACTATTAAAGATACCTTTGGTTTATTAGACATTTTATATCTGTATTTTTATTACTTGTTCTAGACTTTAAGTGAAGTATATATTAATATTAAAGTCAATAAATCTTTAAATTTTGCATATTATTTTCAATTTTAATCTAATAATTCATTAGAATACTTGATAAAACTTAAAAAATTAATAATTATCTAAATATCTAACATCACCCAACCATACGTCAAATCATTAGACTTCCTACATAAAACTATATTCAAATATCAATAATATTTAAATTTATTTATTTTTATGATTATTTATTCTTTAATTTCCTCCTATTTATGTTATTCCAGATTAGAATTACTTGACAATTTATTGTCTAGTAATTCTTAATGTGGAATCCAGAAATAAATTACTTTAATATAAAAAAAGAATATTAGTAATTTTTCTATATCCTATAATATAAAAAAACCTTTAAAATATTTTTCTATATTTAATATTCTTTATATTACTGGATTCCACATTAAGATTTTCTAGTAAGACAAGCTTACAAGAAAATCTAATCTGGAATGACGCAAATAAAGGAAAATTAAAGAATAAACAAGCTTACAAGAAATTCTAGCCTGGAATGAAGTAAATAATGGAAAATCAAAAAAATAACAAATCCAATAAAAAAAGAAAGGTATAAAAAAATAAAATTATTAAATGTATATAGAAAATAAGAATAGTTTTATTTAGGAGGTCTATTAAATAAAAAAAATATTTTTAATTATTTAATGATTTAATGTATAGTTGAGTAAACGCCATTTTTAAAAAATTTTCTTGTTTTTTTATTATAATAATTTATTATTTATCTAGTTTTATCAAAATGATATTTATGTGGTACATATTTAGACACGGAGAAACATTTAAAAACAAGAGTAAAATAAAACAAGGACATACAAAGTATTCTTTTTTAACTTTTGAAGGAGTTTTACAGGTTCACATGAATGGGCTAAAATTGAAGGATTTAGAAGAAAATTTTTCAGATTATAAATTCTTATGCAGTCCCTTAGAGAGAACTTATCATAGTTGTCAATTAATAATAGAAAGTTTAGGATTGAAAGACACAAGTCCTATAGTTGAAGATTTTATTTTAAGTAGAAATAGAGGAAAAATTGAAACTTATAAAGAAAAAGAACTTGAAGAGTTTTTTCCAGAAGAAACTAAAAAAATTAAAGAAAATATATGGGGTTATAAATTTGAAGGCTATGAAAGTTATAAAGATTTTTATTTAAGATTAGCACAGTTTATAAAAAAATATGAAAATGAGAAAAATTTAGTTATAGTAGCTCATAAAGGATTAAATAGAAATTTAATGTACTTAATTAAAAAAAATACTGAAGTAGAAAATCTAATCGAGTGGATAAATAATTTAAGTGATGAAGAGGGAAGTTCTTTGATTAACGATTTATCAAATAAAGTAAAAACTTTTGATCAAAATTATTTTTATTCTTGGGATGGTAATGAGTTTATTAAAATTTAGCTAAGAATAATTTATAGACTTTTATTTTTATTATTTTATAATTAATCTAATTAATTAGAACTTAAATAGCAAAATGAAAATAAATTATCAAAAAGAAACAAAAAATAATTACCAATTACAAAGAAGTAGTAAATTACAGAAAGTGTTGAATGATATTTTTATAAAAAGTAGTTTTTCCATTGGTAATAAACAAGTTTTCGTAAATGTGGTTTATGTTGATGTAAGTAAAGATCTTTCAAATGCAAAAGTAGTAATTGATAGTTTTGGTTTAGATAGTGATGAGCAAAAACAAGAACTAGTAAAACGATTAAATAAAGATTTTATAAAACAAATAAGGGGAATTATAACTCAAAAAATGAAAATGAAATATTCTCCTGAAATTATTTTTTATTGTCCTGAAGAAAATAAAAAAGAAAAAAAAGTGTTAGATATTATTGAAGAAGGTTTTAATTAATGATAAATAATTCATATTTAGATAAATACAAATCATTTCAATTTTATAGCCGGCAAATTTTAAATCCATTTTTTAAAAACCCAAAATGTAATTTTTTGTATTTAGTAACTAAAAATTTAGGTAAAATTGTAGGAGAAAAATACAAAGAATATTGTAAAGTTGAAAAGGTTAATCTTATAAATGAAAATAGACAGGGAAATATTTATTTAATAAGTTTTAATTCTTCTGTTTCTTTTTATTTGAATAATAATAAACATTTTATTATTGAGAAAATAAATGCAATTTTTGGGTATAATGCTGTTGGAAATTTATTTATAAAAGAAGTTCCAACTATAGTAAGAAAAAAAGTTGAAAAAACTGAAAAAATAATTGATGAAGAAAAAATAAAGTTTATTAACGCTGTTGTAGAAAATGTTGAAAATAAAGATTTAAAAAAAGCATTGATCGATTTGGGTAATGATATTTTTGGATGTTATTAGATTTTATATATAGAATATTTATTTTTTTTAAAATATAGACAAATTTTTATAATTAAAAAATTTTATTTACTTTTTAAAATTTTAATATATTAATTTATATAATTTTAAATTTAATTAAATTTTAAATATGGTTATAGCAAAAGCAAAAGATTCCTCAACGGGATCAAGTACAGAAAATAAAAAAATAGAGATTAATCCAGAAAAAAAGAAAGCCATAGATATTGCTCTAAGTCAAATTGACAAACAATTTGGAAAAGGTTCTGCTATGAGATTTGGTCAAAGACCAGTAGAAAATATACAAGTTATTCCATCTGGTTCTTTAACTGTTGATACTGCATTAGGAGTTGGTGGATATCCAAGAGGAAGAATAGTAGAAATTTATGGCCCTGAAAGTTCGGGAAAAACAACTCTTACGCTTCATGCTATAGCGGAAGCTCAAAAAATGGGTTTAACTTGTGCTTTTATTGATGCAGAACATGCTTTTGACCCAACTTATGCCCAAGCTCTTGGTATTAATCTTGAAGAAATGATTATTTCTCAACCATCCTGCGGAGAAGAGGGGCTTGAAATTGCAGATACACTTGTAAGATCTGGAGCTGTAGATTTAATAATTGTTGATTCTGTAGCTGCTTTGGTTCCTAAAGCTGAACTTGATGGTAATATGGATGATAATCAAATGGGTTTACAGGCAAGATTAATGAGCAAAGCTTTAAGGAAGTTGACTGGTTCGATTTCTAAAACAAATAGTACAGTTATTTTTATAAATCAAATAAGAATGAAAATTGGTATTATGTTTGGTTCTCCAGAAACAACAACTGGTGGAAATGCTTTAAAATTTTATGCATCTGTTAGATTAGATATAAGGAGAACTGGCTCAATAAAAAATAAAGATGAAATAATAGGAAATACTACTGTTGTAAAAGTAGTAAAAAATAAAGTTGCTCCTCCTTTTAGAACTGCAAATTTTGAAATTTGTTACGGTGAAGGAATCTCAAAACTTGGAGAGATAGTTGATTTGGGTGTTGAATATGATATACTTGAAAAATCTGGTTCTTGGTATTCTTATAACAGTCAAAGGTTAGGGCAGGGTAAAGAAAATATAAAAGAATATTTGAAGCAGAATTCCGAACTGTGTAGTGAAATAGAGAAAAAAATAAGAGAAAAATTAAAAACTTCCCCAGCAAGATTGGTTGTTGGTGGAGAAGTGCCGGAGGATGAAGATACTAAAATTAGTACCGAAGAATAATTAAGATTTTGTTTTAAAGGTTAATAAAATTTATTAATATTTTATTAACCTTTATTGATTTTTTAAGTTTAAAAGTATTTTTGATAATTCTATTTTAAAATGTATTTAAATATTTTTTTAAAAAATATTTAAATGTTTAGGAGTAGGTTTTTAGCAATCATTATAATAATAAAAGACTACATTCATATATCAATTATTTAAGTTTTGTGGTGTATTATAAAAGAGAAAAAGAAGTTTTTATTTTAAACTGAATGAACCTATATAAATAAATAATTTTCTATTGACTTTTATAAAGAAATATGTATAATAATTATGTATTTAATAAAATTATAATATAATTATTCTTTTATAGAATTATTAACCAAATAAAAAAGGAAATAAAATGGGTGACATTATAATAAGAAAAGCCAGAGTAAGTGAAATTGGAAAAACATTAGGTTTTTTACATTTTATAGCTTATAAAGATAGATTTTTTAATAAAGAAGTTGCATTTAATAGTGCTATTAAAATTAGTAAAAATGAAAAAAATATAGATTTTAAAACAATTCTAGACCCAGTGGAATTTGGTGGTTATTTAGGAATTAATTATCGAGATTTAATTCCAAATGGTGATGAAGGGCAGTCTTTAGAGTCTTTTAATCGATATTGGGATAGTAAAAAAAACGATTTTGAAAATGGTAAATTTATTACTTATGTAGCCGAAGATAAAAAAACAAATAAATTAGTTGGTTTTGTAAAAGGTGATTATAGTATTAATAGTTATGGTTCAAATGAATTAGGATCCATTTATATAGATCCAAATTATAAAGGTATTGGTTTGGGTTTTGATTTGGTAAAAAAATATTTTACTGATATTATAGAAAAAAATCCAAATTGTAATGGTATAATGACTGATTGTTATATTAGAAACAATTCTCAATATTTTTTTAATAGATTAGGTGCTACTTTTCATAGTTTTTGTTCTATACCAAATTTATATTTAACTAGAAGAAGAATTGGTATTCTTGAACAAGAAAACTTATGTATAGGTGGTGAAATGATGAGTTTTTCAAGGCGAAATATAGAAGATGTAATATTAGCTAAAAATTCTAGATGTTTACCAAAACCAACAGAAAAATATACGAGAGACAGAGAATTCTATAAACAAGTTATGTTTAATATACAAAAATATAGTGCATTACCACCATATTTAGGAGATGTAATGTTAGAAGAAACAGTTAAATTTTATAATAGTAAAATAGAAGAGAATAAATTAATTGAAGCATTTAAAGATATGGATAATGTAATTTTAAAAAAATATAATAATAAATTATCATTAAAACGTATATCATGATAGAAAAAAGGTATTTTGATATTTTAAAAAATTTAATATCTATAGATACTAGTAATATAAATAATAATAATAGATTTTGTAATTATATTTATAATTATTGTAAACAGTTTGATGTTGATATAAAATTGTTAAAAAGTAATTATTGTAATGCAAAGTCTATTATAGTAGAACCAAAGTATATTAATGAAACAGTAGATTTTGTTTTTAGCGGTCATAGTGATGTTGTGTCTGTTAAAGGTCAAAATTGGGACTATAATCCGTTTAAATTAAATATAATTAATGGTTTTGCTTATGGAAGAGGAGTAGTTGATATGAAGGGGTTTTTAGCTTGTATTTTATACAAGCTAAAGGATTTTTTGGATAAAAAGTTAAAATTTTTGTTTGTTATAACTTATGATGAAGAAACTAATGTAAATTCTATAAAGGAAATTTGTGATTATTTAAAAAAATATAAAATTAATAAATTAGCAATTATTGGTGAGCCGAGTAGTTGTAATATCAAAAATCTACATAAAGGTGATTTTGATATTAAAGTTGAAATTTTCGGAAAATCATTTCATTCAAGCGAACCAAGTAAAGGAGTAAACGCTATTGAAATTGGTGCAAGAATTATAAATTTTATAGAAAAATGTAAAAAAAAATTAAAAGATAAAACAGTAACTACAAGTATTGGAGTCATAAATGGAGGAACAGCGGTAAATATTGTTCCAGATTATTGTAAATTTTGTTTTGATATTAGATTTTATAATTTAAATATTGCTTGTAATTTGTTAAAACAGATTCAATATTTTTGTAAAAAGTTAATTTTACAAAAAAAATGTAAAATAAAAATAGAAAAAATTTGTGAAATTTTATCTTTAAATAATTCAATAGATAACAAAAATGCTGAGTTTATGGGTTGTACGGAAGCTGGATTTTATCAACAACTTGGAGTTCCTAGTGTAATTTTTGGACTCGGTGATTTTGCTGAAGCCCATAGAGAAAATGAAAAATTGGAAATAAAACAAATAAATCACTACTTAAAAAAACTAGATGGTTTAATCAATAAATACTTAGTTCAAGAATAAAAATCAATTGACAATTATAAAAAACAATATTACAATTGAAAGAAACTGACATGTTATGAATAGAATTATAGCAATAGACGGCCCAACGGCATCTGGAAAAGGAACACTAGCGAAAAAAATAGCAAATTATTTACATTTACCATATTTAAATACAGGTGGACTTTATAGAACAATTGCATTATATATGATTAACAATAACTTAGATTATAATAAAAAAGAAGAAGTGATAAATATACTTGATAAAGTTGATTTTAATGATTTAGAAAATCCGAATTTATATGTGGAAGAGGTTGGTAGTGTAGCTGGAAAAATAGCTGTAATTAATGAAGTTAGACAATTTCTTTTTGAATTTCAAAAAAATTTTGCTTATCAGGATAGTGGGGCTGTTTTAGATGGAAGGGATATAGGAACTGTGATTTGTCCTGATGCTAAATATAAATTTTACGTAACCGCTTCCCTAGAAGAAAGAGCGAAAAGAAGATTTGAAGAAATGAAATTAAAAAATAAAAATGTTAGTTTTGATGAAATTTTTACTGTGTTAAAAGATAGGGATGAAAGAGATACAAAGAGAGCTAATTCACCCCTTAAAAAAGCAGAGGATGCAATTGAAATTGATACAACTAATATGAATAAAGATGAAGTTTTTAAATATGTTCTATCTATGATAAAAATATAATAAAATAATTAGAATAAATTTAAGTTTAAAAAGTATTGATTTTTTATTAAAAATAGTATATAATGCTATTATTATAAAAATTTATAAAAATGACAGAAAAGATAAATATTAATAATTTTTCTGAAAAACTCGAGGAGTTTAATAATTTCTGTAGTGAAATAAATGAAAAATTAGAAAAAAATGAAGAACAAATAAATAGAATTAAAATATTTATAGAAAAATCAACTAATGATTTTGATCTTTTGAATTATTTGAATAATAGAGTAGAAAATATAGAAAAGAATATAAATGATATATATGATAGAATTAATTTTCGTAATACAAAAAAAGATTTTAATAATGAAAAATTAGAAAAGGATAGAGAGGAACTGTATGATTTACATTATGAGCATGAAAGTATTTTAAAAGAATTAAAAACTTTTAATAGGAATAGTTTGGTTCAAAAAATAGAGTATTTTAGAGGATTGTTGGTAAATGCTGAAAATGAGAGAAAAAATTTATTTGAAAGTGCTAAAAAAATTAACAAAATTGCAAAAGATATTGATAATTATACCAATAGCTTGGAATCTAAGATAATTTTCGAAGGTGCTCAAATTTCTCCAGAAAATATAGATAATATTTCCGAATATTTTTATTTAAATACAGCTGCTGGTATAGCTAATCCTAATTTTCTGACAAAACTTTTGCGAACCGCTTCAAAAAAATTTGATGAAGTGTTGCAGAATGTAAGTAGAAGAAATCATATACAAAACCCAGTAGTAGGACAAAATACGATAGAATTAACAGAGGAAGAAAAGGAAAAAGTAAATTTTACTAAAAAATGTCTTTTATGTACGATTCTAATTTATAGTAAAAATAAAATGATTCAAGAAGGGAATAAAACAAGATTGAGTGAAATTAATGAATTTATTAATAAAGTTTATAAATTTAGATCTAGAAAAATGGAAAATAAAGTTATTTTATATAAAGAAGTTTCTGGTAATAGTAATTTAATAAAAATATCTGAAGATTTGAAAGATGATTTAAAAAATGAGTTAAGAAATATAACAAAAATTTGTGATAATTTAAATAAACAATTCGGAGAAAAGTATAGACTTGAGGAAATTATTATGTAATCTAAACTTTGTTTTTTATTTAAAAATTATTATCCTAGAATTTATATTTTTTGATCTATCTGTTAGCCGAAATATTCAGGATTTTAATTTTTGGTTTTTTTGTTGTATTAATAGAATTTTTATCCTTTTTGGATTCTTATTTTATTTTGGTAATTTGTGATTTAATAAGAAAAAAATGATTATGTAAATATATTAGATTTTCTGTATAAAAAATTATAAGTTTATCAATAACATTAAAGATAATTAAAAAACTATAAAAATATAATTTTCCACAAAATTTAAAATCTTATTTTAAGATATTTTAAATTTTTTATATTTTTAATAACGGAAATGTATCTTGATATACCTCTTATTAAAAATATTAAAAATTTTTATCTTTTTTATAATATTTGTTTTTTGTGGAAAATTTTTTATATAGGAAGTCTGTTGTTCTTTAATCTTATTTTTCCACTTTCGGTTGAATTATATATATTTACTATTTTAAAAAATAAATTTTATTTTGATTTTGTTTTTTAACAATTATTATACCTATAATATCCTATTATTTTTTTATTCCAATAATCATTTAATCCATGTTCTACAACTTTTTTTACTTCAACATAACAATGCAAAATACCAACATCAGTAACAATAGCTATATGCTCCAATTTATTTTCAAAATTAAAATAAATTAAATCACCAATTTTAACTTCTTTTTCTGAAATTTTTATAAAATATTTATCTAAAAAATTTTTCATTTCATATTTATTTGGATATCTTGAATATGCTAAATAATCATAATTTATAATATTTTTACCATTATAGGTTGAATTTATTTCCTCTCCAATTTTTAAAATTAAACCTATACAATCAACTCCACCATTATTGTTTTGATTTTTTTTAATTCCGCCATTAAAATGAAATTTTGTACCAATCCAACTTTTGGCAGTTTTTAAAATTTTTTTTGAATTTATTTTTCTTTTCATATTTTTCTAATAAAATTTATAAATTTTTGTTGTTCTAGGTAAATTTGGCTCACCCCTAAAATTAGCTGCATTATTAAATTTTTCTATACAGGTAGAAAATTTTTTATCACAACCTGTAATTATTTCAAATTTATCACCAATTTCTAAACTATAAAATAATTTGGTATTCAAAATTAAATTACTACCATTAGATTGTTTTATTTCTATTTTTTTATCTTTGTTTTTTCCACTTTTAAAAGTAATTAATCCATATTTAAAATAATTTACATCTTTATTTATTATATCTTCTCCAGTACAAATAAATTCTGTACTACTTATTATTTCGCAAATCTCTCCAGAAAATGTATGGTTTTCCATATTTAAAGAACATTTTTTATCACAAAACCCAGCTCTGCAAAGTGGAGAATAGGTTTCTCCTATTGTTTTTTCCAATAAACTTAATATTCCACTAATACTAAAATATATTTTATCATCTTTAAAATTTATTCTACTAATAAAACCATTAGTAATTGGTATTTTACCATATTCTACATTATTATAATCTACATAAAAGATTTCAACTTTTGCATTATTAAAAAGCCCAGCAAAAACATCGTCTTTTTTTATATTATAATTATCAATAAAAGCTACCACTTCTTCCTCACTAGCTGTTATATCTGAATATTGCTGAATCTTATTTTCTTCAAAACCATTAGATGACTTAAAAACTATATCATCAATTATTAAGTCTTTAGAATATTCTGTAAAAGCTAAAATATCGTCATTTGTAAGAGTAATTTTTAAACATTTTGCTATGGTTGGATTTTCTGCTTGAAGTGATTGCATGAGATTTTTATTTATGTTTTTCATAAATTTTATATTTTTATAGATTATTTATAATT
>CATOLK010000037.1 GCA_951801155.1 uncultured Rickettsiales bacterium
AAAATATTCAAATATTATTGATATTTGAATATAGTTTTATGCAGGAGGTCTAATATTAAAAAACAGAAGTTTTATAACTTTCATATAAAAATTTATATTAAGATTTTAAAAAACTTTTTTCGAACTCGTCTTGTTTTTTAATATCGAATAAATTTATAGTTAAAGCTAATTCATTTAAAAATTCTTTTTTATCTTTCAATTCCTTTTTTTTATCAGAATAATAATAATTTTGTGCTAATTTTGTATTATCCAAACGAGTACGAATTAGATTAAATTCCAAAATTTCATTGAATTTCAATTGTTTAAAACTACCTTCTTCAATTTCAAAAATATTATCACAATAAATTTCATTTATATATTTTTTTATATTATACTTTAATTTATTATTTACCTTATTATTTTCCAACAAAAATTTAACCCTCTTTAAAGTATTTAACTCAATTTTTTCAATTTCTTCTTTATTAAATTTAAGACCATTTAGTATTCCTAACTCAAGTTTTTCTCTATTTTTTAATTTAACATTCTCTATAACCATTCTTTTTTTGCGTTCTTTTTCTATATCTAAATAAATTTTTACCATTATATCTTTTATTTCTTTAATATTTGGCCTTAATTCAGGATCATAATTTATCATCCTTTCTAATAATCCAAAAAATTTTTCTCTTATTTTTGGTGTTTCATATGGTAGCGGTGCTATATTTGGATTATATCTGAAATTACTAAAATTTGTTATTGCCATACTTTTTGTAAACATTATATATAATACAATACCTAATGAATATATATCTGCTGGAAACAACATATTTCCTGGCACTCCATTTATATAGGTTGCCGCCATCAACTCCGGTGCAGCATAATTTAGTGTTCCTTGTGGTTTATAAAAACAGTTCGGTTCAATTTTTTTAGCAAAACCAAAATCAATTAATTTTACTTTTTTATCTATTAAATTTACTAGAATATTTTCCAATTTTATATCGCAATGTACAATATTAGCTTTATGCAGAGATTCAACTCCCATAATAATTCTTAAAGCAATTATAAAAAATTCATAAGGACTTAAATTACTATTCTTATTATTACATATATCAATTAAATCAGAATCCATATAATTAAAAATCTGAAAATAATATTTTTTATTTCTAATTTCATGCCCTAACAAAGGTTTTAATGTTTTGCTTGTTCCTTTTAGGATATTATTCATTTTAGTAGAACTTTCTTTAACATTTTCAAAATCTTCTTCGGTCTTAATGGAATTTAAATAAATTTTTATAACTTTTTTTGATTTATTCCTATCTATAAAAGAGAACGCTATAACTTCACCACCTTGGCCCAAATATTCAATATATTTTGGATTACAACCAAGTGTTCTTGCTATTACTTCATTTAAATAACTCATATTAGTCACCTTTTCCTTAACTTCCTTCTATTATTATATTAAAAAAATAAAATATGTCAAGAAAATTCTTACACAAAAAATCTATAAAATTTAAATTTAAAATAGATCATAAAGTTATCATCTTTAAATTTTATTTAGTTATATCATTTTAATTAGAAATTTTTAACGAATATCATCCATAATATTTATTTTATATCCATTTAAAAAATCTTTGATATTCATAATCTTTCTTCCTTCCCTTTGAACAGTAACCAACTTCAGAATACCATCAACGCACTGTATAGAAAAATTTTTATCAACCACTGTTCCTAATTTTTTAATATCATTTGAATTATTATTCAAAATATAATCACTTTTCAAAATTTTAATTTTATTTCCATTATGTTCAATAGTAACCGTTACAGAATCACATAGAGCCATAATTTTTTTATGTATTTTTATAACGCCATCTTTTTTCCAATCAATAATTGCATCAGAGTTTATAATTTTTTCTGTAAAAGTTGCTTTACTATCATCTTGTTTATAAGCTATAGAAAAATCACCATTTTCAAAATTATTTACAACTTCCAGCAACATTTTAGCTCCCAAATTAGATAAAGTATTTTTTAAATCAACTATAGTTGTTTCTTTTTTTATAGGAATTTTTTCAATTTTTATAACATCCCCAGCATCTAAAGCTTCTACAATTTTCATTATACAGATACCAGTTTCATCATCATTAGACATTAGACATCTTTCCATAGGAGCGCAACCTCTATATTTCGGTAATAGGGAAGGGTGTATGTTTATACAACCATATTTTGGAATATCTAATAATTTTTTTGGTAAAATTAGTCCATATGCAACAACAACAATTAAATCTGGCTTTAAATTTCTTACATCTTCAATATTTTTTTCTATTTTAAATGTTTTCGGTGTAAAAACTTGAATATTATTTTTTTCTGCCATTTCATGTACAGGGGTTTTTTGTAACTTATAACCTCTATTACTTTGTTTTGGTTGTTTTGTAAAAACTGCTAAAATTTCATGCTCAGAATTTATTAAATTTTCTAAACTTGGAATTGCAAAATCTGGTGTTCCCATAAAAATTATTTTCATTATACACTCTCTTATTCATTATTAATTTCTTTTATATTTGTTTTATCATTTTCTGTTTTTTCTGTATTTTCTGTATTTTCAGTTTTATCTACAGTATTATCATTTTCATTTTGATCTTTTTCTACTTCTTCTTTTTTTTCTATTATTTTTTCTGCAGCTTTTTTATTTTCTACATTTTTATTTTGTTCGTTTTGTTTTTCTTTTTTATTATTTTTGTTTTTAGCACCTAAAAGTAAATTTTCGCATTCATTACTAATAGCTAGCTTAAATAAATTATTTTCTAATTCTTTATCTATTAAACATTTTTGTTCTTCAAATTTTCTTAAATTTATTAATTGTATATTTGACAATCTAGGTCCAGACATTAATTTATTTAGTTCTGCTATTCTTTTTTCTTTTTGTCTCTGTTTTTCTCTATCTATATTATACAAATCTACTTTTTCATTCTTTAACTCCATATATTCATTATTATAAAGAGCCATGTAATCTGGATATTTTTCTATAGACTGTTGTTTACATTTAAATTTATTTTCTGCTTGTTTTTTATTTAATTTTTCTAAAACAGTCTTTCTACATTCTTCTATTTGCAATTTGAAATTAATGCAACTTGTAAATTCCTTTGAGCCAACATTAAAAACTATACATTCTGGATATTTTTCAAGATTTTCTTTAATATTAGTTTTTTCTTCTTCAGCTCTTAAACTTTGCCTTGTTTCTATTATATTCTTTATTTCTCTTTTTGTATTTACATCATAAAGAGAATAATCATAATTTAGAAATTTTAATAAATTATAATAATATCTATCCTTTCCTCTTAATTCTATATCTCTGTCTTGTTTTCCTGTATAATACTCCAATTTTTCATTAAATTCACTTTCTATTCTTGTTAATATATTATTAATTACTTTTCTTATCCGCTTTAATTCAGTAGTATAAAATTTGTTTTTATTTCCCTTATAATAAGATTCTTCAATTCTTTTATTTATTAAGATTTTTCTACAATCCCAATATAATCTTATACTAAATTCTGTTTCTAAATTATGTCCTTTAGCTAAACACAATTCATTATCCAAAGTTTCCATTTCCCTAACTTCATCTTCCGATAATTGATAAGCAAAAACACTATTTTTAAACGTCAAAAATAGTAATAAAATTAATGCTAGAAACAATCTTTTATATTCTTCCACCTTAATTAATTTAAAATACAATTTGTTTATACTAGTAATATTTTATTATTTTATTAATAAATATCAAGCAAAAAATGTCTACAATTAAAATAATTAAAGAAAGTGATATTTTACCAATGGATTTAGCGGAAATTAAACAATTTTTGAAAATTGATTTTGATGATGAAAACGAAGATAATATAATAAAAAGGTCTTTCAAATCCGCTATAAAACAATGTGAGCTTTCAATAGGTCGAACCATTATAGAAAAATTATATCAATATTCTTTTTATAATAGAATAGAAAATTATATAAAATTAATTTATGGACCAGTTAAGAATATTGAAAATATAAAAATAATTAAAAAAAATAATATGGAAAAAATTATAGATAATAAAGATTATTTTTTTGATAATATAAGTGATAAGATTTTTTTTAATAATATTCCAACTGATTATTATAGGCTTGATGTAATTTATACTGCAGGAACAGAACAAATAACGGAAGATTTAAAACAAGCGATTTTATTTCATACTACTAAAATATATGAAGATAAGACTGGATATTCACCGATACCAAGAGCATCTTATAATATTTATAAAAGGTACAAGACACAAAGATTATAATAATAGGTATTAATATGAAAAGATATAGAACTAATGATTTAAATAAAAAACTAGAACTACAAAAAGTAATAAAAATCGAAGATGGAGCAGGGGGGTTTAATGTATCTTGGGAAAAAGTTAAGGACGTTTGGGGGAAAGTAGAATTATTATCAAATATAACTAATAAAAATTTTGATATATTGGAATTAAAAGCAACCCACTTAATAGTTGTTAGAAGATTAAATAACATAAATATTAATATGAGATTTATTTATAATGATGTTATATATGTAATAAAATATATAAATAATTTAGATAATTATTTTACAGAGATTATCTGTGAAGAAGGGTAGAATAATTAAAATATCATTATTACTTTTAAAGTAATACTTAAAAAATTAATTTTATTTAAATTCTTTATTTTAAAATATAATTGCAATTTTATTTGAAGTAAAACATTAAATAATTTTATTTACTTTTAAAGTAATTTATTAAAAATAGAATAATTGTAAAGTATTACTTTAAAAGTAATTTTATATTTTTAATATATATAGTTAATTTTAAAAGATTTTAACATTTTTTGACTTTAAAAGTAAAATATTATATATCGACGCATAAAAAATTATGAAAATTTTCTTGATTTTTTATTTAAATATGATAGCATATAATATATTTTAAAAAAATAAAGCTAATATGTCAGAAACAAATACTAAAAACAGCTATTATAGTTATAGTGATAAAAGTAACACGTCTACTCTGGAAGAATGGGATTGCACTTATGAAAGTAAAACCAGTAATTCTGATATTGATAATACAAACAATGAAAAAAATGATATAAATAGCAATACAAATAATGTTATAAATAGTAATACACAGTCTACAAGGGAAATATTAAAAAGAAAAATAACAAAAATTAGTAAAAACAATAACTTAAATATAATTTATTTAGATGAAGATTTAAATAAAATAAACGATAAATCATTGATAGAATTAATAAATAAAAACTATACAAATTTTCGTAGTGAAAATGAAATAACTGGAGGACAAGCTGTAATAAAATTTCTAGAAAACAATCTAATTATTAGAATTTCGAATGATTTTGAATTTGGTGAAAGAAAATATATCCAAAATAATACTGAAGAAATAAGAGAATATGTAGAAAAATACAAATCAGAAGATTATAATCAAAAAATAAAAAATATAAACATTAACGATATATTGCTGAGTATAGAGCAGTTTGAAATGTTTGATAAGAGTAAAAAAATACGAGATATATATAGAAATATAACGGAAAAAGAAATAATTGACTATTTAATTAAAAAAGGTATTATAAAAATTGAAGATCATATAGAAAAAGAACAATTAGAAAAATATAAAATTACCTATATGAAAGAAGTTAAATTAAAAAATATTGATGATTTAGAAGAAATATACAATGAATGCGAACAACTGTTATTTAATAAAAAATTAAAGACTTATATTTCTATAGATAATAACTTAAAAGATTATAAAAAATATATAATCGAAAAAAAATTAAATAATTATATTGAAGATAATAATGAAATTTTATCGCACCTAAAAGGTATAGGATCATCTTCTACAATACCCATTAATACATTTATAATTGTTGGTAAAAATGGATATAAAAAAATTGAAATATTAAAATTAAAAGAAAAAGGTGATTTGAAAAAAGTAAGAACAGAAAAAACACATGAGAATTTATCTTCTATTTCTAGAATAGAACAATTAATTAAAATTTTTAAAAATGAACATGTTGCTGGTATTATTCATAGAGATATAAAGCCTTCAAATATTCTTGTAGATAAAAATGATAAATTGACTGCTGTTGATTATGGTATAACTAATATTGTAGGAAAGGAAAAATATAATAATTTCGGAACACCAATATATGTGGCACCAGAAATAGCTAAGACCAAAAAAATAACGCAAAAAGCCGATATTTATTCATTAGGTATTATATTTCTTGAAGAATTATTAGAATTCGATAATATTTTCGAATTTTTAAAAAATAAACTTAAAGTAAAAAATACAAATTTATCTAGGTTTTCTTTCCAAAATACTGATGAATTGATATATAGAAATATAAATGAAAATATTATATTTTTAGATAAATTTTTACCAAATAAAATTATCAATAATATAAATAATAAAACAAAAATAGAATTACTAAAAACAAAACTTGTAGAATTATTAAAAAAAATGTTAGTAATTAATCCAGATGAAAGAATTACGATATTTGAAGTAGAAAAAGAGTTTGATAACATAAAAATGTTTATATTAGAAAATTTTAAAAAAATAGAAAATAATAATTTGGAAGCAATCTTAACTATGGAAGATTTGCTATTTTTGAATACGAATGAGCTTCAACAAATGCAAAATCAAGAAGAAATAATAAACCAAGAAAAAATAAAAAACAAAAAATTATATGATTTAAAAGAGTTCAACATAAATACAATTTGGACTGCAGCAACTAAATTTAAAAATAGTTTAGAAAAATTATTAACAACACAGGAAGGTGAAGAATTATATAGAGAAGGTGTTTTATTTAATATAAACAATAAAGGAATTCAAAATGAACTGGATGATGCTTTAAATATTCTAGAATTAAAAAAACCATTATCAGAGGAAGCAAAAGAATGTTTAAATATTTTAAAAGAATGCCTCAATAATTGGGATAAAAATAATATAATACCGGAAAATAATACGGATTTTGACTATGAATTAGATGCGGTTAATGAACGTATATTAGATTTTAACAATGAAAATAATTTATCTAGAAAAGGTGGTTTTTATGAAAAATTGAATAATTTAAAAAATAGAAGAGATATTAAAGAATATTTAATTGTAATAAATAAACTATCTCAGTTGAGAGAATTAAAATTAGCAATCGAAATACAAAAATTAGAACAAATTGGAACAGATTTGGATAAAAATAAACTAAAAGAAGAAATAAATAAAATTAAAGAATTACGTAACGATGCAAAATTAACAATAAGAATTTATAACAATAAAGATTTAGCTAAAAAACTATTTGTTAAAAATGAACAATCTGAAAATTTTGAAAATTTGTTTAATAAATTTCAGAAAAAAGAAAATAAATTAAGACATATTAATAAACAAATAATACATTCTTATATAAATTTAATACCTTGTTTTGGAATAAATCAAAAAATACCTGAAATTCTTTTTTATTTTATAAAAAAAATTAATAATTTTGCTATAGATGTTAACTATACTAATTTAAAATTACTTGAAAAAGCTATTAAAGATAAAAATATAGGATTAATTAATTTTATAATTACAAAAGAAAAAAATTTTCTAATAAATAAAGAAATATTAATAAATAAAATTATTACAGCTATTTGTAGTGAAGAGGAATATTTTAAATTACTCGAAGTTTTAATTAGTGAAAATAAACAGGACATTAATTTATGTTCTAATATAATTAATACTATTTATAATAATATTAGTAAAGATAATGATAAAATTAAAAAAATATTAATCAATAATATTGATAAATTTGTGTCTTTATTTGATGAACAAAAAGATATTATTAATGAAATTTTTGCCCCTTTCGAAATAATTTGTAAAAATGAGTACAATGAATTTAATGATTTAGTTGATGGTTTTGTTAATAAAATTTCTGAAAATTCAAATATAATGGAAAAAGCTTGTAATTTGTTTTATAAAGATAAGTATATAAATATACTGGATAAATTATTCTTAAAAGAAAATATAAAAGAAAAAATTATTGAAAATATTATAAATAATAATGATTACAACAATATATATGATTTAGCTTATAAAGAAGATTGTTCTAACATTATAGAAAGTTTTTTTAAAAACGAAATTTTAAAAACAAATATAAATTTTAGTCTACTACTTTCTGATGCTATTAAAGATAAAAAAAATAAGATAGCTAAAAAATTAATTGATTTAGATGTTAAATTAGAAAAAAGAGATTTAGAAAATTTAGAACAAAATGATTTTGATTTGTTTAAAGAAAATCTTATAAAAATGGCAAATATAAATACTGAAAATATTGAAAAAATTAAAAATATTAAAATACAAAAAAGTAAAAATATTTTTGAAAAAAATTATATTGATAATAGTGATTTTGAGAAATTATGTAATTTATTGGATGTAATAAAATTACCAAATGTTGCTGGTGGTGTGATGGATATATAATTTTTAACTTTAATTTGTTTTTTTGATTTGAAATTTTTTGCTTTTACTTGTTGTTTTTATAAAAATAGAAACAAATTAATTAGAATTTTAGTAATTTACTAGGACTAAGTGGAAAAAGATTTAAATCCTAAAAATAAAGAAAAAATATATTATAAAGTAAAATTAAAACTGATATAATTTTTGTTTATAGATTTTTTAAGTTGTAATATAATAGACCTCCTGCATAAAAAATTACGTATTTATTAATAGTATTAAAGATAATTGAAAAAACTATAAAAAAATAATCAAAAATATTGACTTTAAAATAAAAAATAACAAAATATTATTGTATTTTAATTAATTATTAACAAATTTTTAAAAAAAAAATGGAAAAGAGTATTAATATAAAGTTAGTTGACTTTAAATATTTATCCGAAGAAGCTTTTAATGCAAGAAGAGATAAAAGTCTTAAGGAGTATATCGAAATACAAAATGAATTAAATAAAGTTGGTTTTATTGACTATTGTAAGAACACGTGTTTTTCTACTGGTGAAGTTGAAGTAAAAGATTTAAATGATTTAAAAAATATTTTTGGAAAAAATATAGAAGTAAATAATTATATTAATTTTGAACAAGGACTTATAAGTGCTTATAATAACTACTCAGGCCAAAATAAAAAAGGAATAATGTTTGAACCAATTATTTGTACATCATTTGTACGTACTAAATTTGATTTAGAAGGTATAGAAAATATTGAAAATCTCTGTGACGCTTTTATTTATTTATATCAAAATTCAGAAGACTATAAAGAATGTATAGAAAACTTTAAATATAAATTAAAATTAGATCCAAATCGTATTTGTCAAATACATACTTATTTTGATAATGTCTTAAGAAGAATTGAATTTCTTGTAAACAAAGAACTAACAGAAAGAGCGAACGAATATCCTGATTTACAACCATTACAATTCGAT
>CATOLK010000038.1 GCA_951801155.1 uncultured Rickettsiales bacterium
GATTTTCTAGTAAGATAAACTTACAAGAAAATCTAATCTGGAATGACGTAAATAATGGAAAATTCAAGAATAAATAACCATAAAAATTAATAATTTTAAAATATGAATAATATTATTTGATACATAAGTAGATAACACCAATTTTATCTGTAGCTTCTCATTTTTATATAAAATAATCACAACATCATATTTTTATATTTAATATCAATATTTTTCAGTATAAAATTTATGTTAATTTTTAATAACTTTTGTTTTTAGTCAAAATTTTTTTATCTAAAAGAAAATTAAACAGTTATATTTTACTTAATAACTAAATAATTTTCTATATAAAATTCTATTATTCGTCACCAATATAAATTCCCAAAGATTTTGCTGTTTTTATTAAAAAATCATCTTTATTAACCAATCTATTTCCAGATTTAACTGCTTCATGTAAATCTACATCAGTTATTTTTCCATTTTTTAAAACAACAATTCTTTCATTTTTTCCTTCTAAAAGACATTCAATAGCATGAAAAGCAAACTCAGCAGCTTCTATTCTATCGTATGCTGTTGGAGTTCCTCCTCTTTGTATATGTCCTAAGATAGTTGTTCTATTCAAGAATCCATTTTCCTCTAGTTTTTTAGAAATATAATTAGCAAAACCGGTGTAACAAGCAACACCACATTTATCAACTACTAGATTTTCACCATTACTAGTTTTACAACCCTCTGCTACAACCATTAAAGCATAACCAATACCACTTTTTTTTACTTCGTTTAATTTTGCAAAAACGTTTTCTAATTTATATGGTATTTCAGGAATTAAACAAACGCAAGCTTCGCCTGCTATAGCAGTATGTAATGCTAAATGACCAGCATCTCTTCCCATAACTTCCATGATCATAATTCTATCATGACTAAAGGCTGTAGTTTGAAGTCTATCCATCGCATCCATAGTTATATTTCTAGCCGTATCAAAGCCAACAGAATAATCGGTAATAGGTGTATCATTATCAATTGTTTTAGGAATACAAACAACATTAATATCGCTACCTTTTGTTAATTCCGAAACAATCAAAGCAGTACCATCGCCACCTACAACAATAAGTGAATCTAAACCTAAAGTTTCAACTCCTTTTTTAAAAGCTTTTCTGCTTTCTTCTGATATAACAGTAGCGCCACCATCTCTGTTTTTACTTCTTAAAATAGTACCACCGGTTCTCATGCAAGAGTAATTATTTTGTAGATCTTTAATTTCAAGTTTTTTATAATTTAGATTAGGATAGAATAATCCATCTGTTCCATTATATATACCATAAACTTCAATTTCTCTTCCGTTAGCAATCTTAACTACAGAATTTATTATTGCATTTAGTCCAGAACAATCACCTCCTGCTGTAAAAATTCCTATTCTTTTTATTTCTTTCATATATAAAAAAGTATACATTATTTTTTATAAAATATAAATAAATAATTAAAAATCAATTATTTTTTTGTAATTGATATAAGTATTATGGCTTAAAATATTTATAAATATAAATTTTATTAGTTGTATTTTATTTTTGTATAGTTAAATTTTTTATTTAGTAAATATCTTTTTTATATACATTTACTATTTTAATATTGAAAAAATTACTTATTGATTTTTATTATAAAAATAACAAATTTATTGAAAATAAAAAATAAATAGTAAAAGTTAAATACTTATCTATTGATTTTTAAAAAATAATTTATATCATAATTTCTGTTATTAATTAAGGAGAAAGAAATGTCAGATATTATACAAAAAAAATTCTTAAAAATAATACAAAAATGTGATAGAACTATTGAAGATTTGTCTGAAAAAGAAAAAATTTATAATCTTATAGAAAATAATGAAAGCTTTAGAGGTAAAATGAAAAAATTACTTAAAAGTTATAACGATACTAAGAATGAATCTATTAATGATAATTTTATATTATCTCTTTCTAATTTTTATTTAAAAAGAAATGAAAAAGATGATTCAAAAACTGCAAAAGAATGCCTTAGTAAAATTGCTAATAAAAATGATTTAGAATATAAAATTCAAGAAATTAAATATTTAAAATTAGAAAATGAAATCGAAGAAGCCATAAACAAATATAAAAGTTTTATAGTAAATTTTTATCAAGCAGAAAATTTATATAAAATGTCAGAGTCTTTTGCAGAAGTAAAAGAAATTGTTGAAGATGATATTGAAGATTTTAAATCATTATGCAAAGTTATTAATCCAAAAGTTTCCAGAATTACATCTAAAGATATAAAATTAGCCGTTGAATCTTATTTTAAATATGCTGAAGAAGAGGTAAAAAATATTTTAGAAAGTAATAGCCAAAATAAAGAAGAAGAATTAAACAATCTTTTTAAAAATATTGGTCAAAATATAGATAGAATAAAAGGAGATTTTTCTGAAGTAAATGATAAAAATGATTTATTTGCTAATTTTTATACATTTATATCTATGGAAGATTCAACTTTTGTTATGGAAAATCCAAGTTATGAATTTCTTAAAATGCTAGAAACATTCGTAAAAAAAGGTAATGTTAATTGCTATGGATTTTTATATAATAGTCTTAGAGCAATAAAAGATTCAAATCAAAATATTTTTAATTTAAAAAACAATAAAGAAAATTTATTAAGAGAGTGTTATGCTAAATATAATTCTCATTTTTTTGCTATGGAACTATTGCCTTTTGCTCTTAAAACAGAAAATATTAATGAAACAAAAGAAATATTTTGCGAATACAAAAAACGTCTCGAATCAAAAAAAGAAAACAAAAGTGTTTTTTATCCCGCTTGTTTCGAAATGTATAGATTATTTAATAATATAAGTGAAGATAAAAATATAAGTATTACAAACATAAAAAATTTTGAAGAAGAAATAAAAAATTTATGTGATTTATATCCCTATGGTTTTAATTATGGAAATAGTGATATAACAGATTATTATAATATTATTTTAAATAGAAAAGAATTTTTAAATATTTTTGAAAATTTTAAAGAAGAAAATACTTCCGAATTAACAGATGATTTAAAATCAAAATCTTTTATTAATTTCTGTCAAGATTTAAGACAAAGTGATAAAATAACAAGTAAATTAGAAGATTTTTTTACAAAAATAATTGATAATAAGGATCGATTTGAATATTATATTTTTGATATACGTAAATCTGAGCTTGAAAAATTAGAAGAATTATGTCCAAGATTTAAAGGTAAAACAGCCGAATTATTAAGCGAAAAAATATTTGAAAAATTTGATCAAAATATAGATTTTATTAATATTTGCTTAAGTGGTGGAGAAATAGATAAAGATACGGAAAAGAAAATAAATAGAACATTAAGTAGTTTAACGATGATTGTTGATAAAATATCAGAAAAAAAACTTAATTTTCCTCAGGAAAAAAAAGATAAATTAAAAGATTTATTTAATAATTTAAAAAATAATAGTAATATTCCTGAAAATTCTGAAATTATAAATTATGAAAATAAATTAGAAGAAATTGATTTTAAAAATAATTTAGAATTTATAAATAATATTTTTAGTGAAAGTGTAGAAATAACGACTGAGGAAGAAAATAGTAAAAAAATAAATAATTTAATGGAATTTATAAATGAAGCGAAAAATGAAAAAATAGAAAATCTCAAAATTTACAAAGAAGGATTAAAAAAATTATTTAATAATTTAGAAAATACAAAAAATCAAACATTATTTAATATGATAAACGAAGAACAGAAAAATGATTTAAATAATTTAAAAAGTGTAATTAATGATATTAATTTTAGTTTAAGTAGATCTAATTCTTTGGCACAATAAAACATAAAAAAGCTAATTAATTATTTATTAAAATATAAACAATGAACTAAAAAATTTATTTTTATTTTAGTTCATTTTCTTCTAAAAAATTTTTTTCATATAAAAAAGTTTAAACAATAAAAAAATAAAATATAAATAAAAATTCGAAAATTTTCTTGCAATTAATTTTTAGTTATTCTAAAATTTTTAACCATAAAAGAATATTAATTATAATACAAGTTTATAATATGATTTGTATTTTTATTAATTAAAAAACTTAAAGAATGTCGAAAAAAATTGAAAAAATTCCAATAGACGGCAATGAAGCAGTAGCCAGAATTGCCTATAAATTAAGTGATGTTTTCACAATTTATCCTATTACTCCTTCTTCTCCAATGGCTGAGTTATCTGAACAATTCAGTGCAAAGGGTGATAAGAATATTTTTGGTTTAAAACCAACAGTAACAGAAATGCAAAGTGAAGCTGGTGCAGCTGGTGCTTTACATGGAGCTTTACAAACTGGAAGTTTAGCATCTACTTTTACTTGTTCTCAAGGACTTTTATTAATGATTCCAAATATGTATAAAATTGCAGGTGAATTAAATGCCTGTGTTATGCATATAGCAGCAAGAAGTTTAGCAACTCAAGGATTATCAATATTTGGTGATCATCAAGATGTTATGAGTGTTAGACAATGTGGTTTTGCTATGATATCTAGTGGTTCAGTTCAAGAAGCTCATGATACTGCATTAATAGCACATTTAGCAACTTTAAAGTCAAGAGTTCCATTTATAAATTTCTTTGATGGTTTTAGAACTTCTCATGAAATTAATAAAATTGAATTAATTGATGATGAAACTATAAAATCTTTATTGGATGAGAAAGCTATTATAGAACATAGAAAAAGAGGATTAAATCCTACTGAACCTGTAATGAGAGGAACAGCACAAAATCCAGATGTTTATTTCCAAGGAAGAGAAATTTCTAACAAGAATTATAATGAAATTCCAGCAATAGTACAAGAATATTTTGATGAATTTGCAAAATTAACTGGCAGACAATATCATTTATTTGACTATTATGGCAATAAAGATGCTGAAAGAATTGTTATAATTTTAGGATCTGGAGTACAAGCAGTAAAAGAAGTTGTAGAAACATTGAAAGATGAAAAAATTGGTGTTCTACAAGTTAGATTGTATAGACCATTTTCAGCAAAAGATTTTGTAAAAGCTATTCCAGCTTCTGTTAAAAAAATTGCAGTTTTAGATAGAACAAAAGAACCTGGTAGTTTGGGTGAACCTTTATATTTAGATGTTGTTTCAGCTCTAGCAGAAGAAGGTAGAGAAGGAATAAAAGTTGTAGGTGGAAGATATGGTTTATCTTCAAAAGAATTTACTCCATCTATGGTAAAAGGTATTTTTGATGAATTAAAAAAATCAGAACCAAAAAATCACTTTACTGTTGGTATAGTTGATGATTTAACTCATACAAATATTGAATATACTAATGATTTTGTAGTTAAAAAAGACGATGTAAAAGAAGCTATATTCTTTGGTTTAGGAAGTGATGGAACTGTTGGTGCAAATAAAAATACTATTAAAATTATTTGCGATAGAGATGAATATTATGGTCAAGCTTATTTCGTTTATGACTCTAAAAAATCTGGTTCCATAACAGAATCTCATTTAAGATTTGGAAAAAACAAAATTGATTCCACTTACTTAGTACAAAAAGCTGATTTTATAGGTTGTCATCAATTTAATTTCTTATTTAAAATCGATATTTTAGGAAGAATTAAAGATGGTGGAACTTTGTTGATAAATACTCACTATTCTAAAGATGAAATTTGGAATCAATTACCAAAAGTAGTTCAAGAAATAATTATAGATAAAAATGTTAATTTATATGTAATAGATGCCTATGAAGTGGCTGAAAAAGCAAATATGGGTGCTAGAATTAATACTATAATGCAAACTTGTTTCTTTAAATTAGCAGAAGTTATTGATCCAAATGAAGCAATAGATGAAATTAAAAAAGCTATTGTAAAAACCTATAGTAAAAAAGGTCAAGAAATAGTTGATAATAATATGAAAGCTGTTGATGGTAGCTTAAGTAATCTTTATAAAGTTGATTATCCTAAAGAAGTTACAAGTAATCTTCAATTAGAAAACAAAATTCCAGCTGATGCTCCTGAATTCGTTAAAAATTTCACTGCAAAATTAATAGCTGGAAAAGGTGAAGAAATAAAAGTTTCTGAAATGTCTTTAGATGGAACTTTCCCAACAGATACAACAAAATATGAAAAAAGAGATATAGCTGATAAAATTGCAGTTTGGGATCAATCAAAATGTATTGAATGTGGTCAATGTGTAATGGCTTGTCCTCATTCTTGTTTAGAAGCAAAAGTTTATACAAAAGATCAATTAGAAAATGCTCCTTCTTGCTTTAAATTTAAAGAAGTAGTTGGTGATAAAACTGGTGAAAAAAAATATACAATTCAAATTTCTCCAGAAGATTGTACTGGTTGTTCTATTTGTGCTTTAACTTGTCCAGTTCAAGCTATTTCTATGGTTCATAAAAATGAAGTTATTGAAGACTCAAAGAAAAACGTAACATTCTTTAATACTTTAAAGGGTGAAGAAGTTGAAGATCCAAAAAATATTAAAGATTTACAATTCAAAGATTCTTTATTTAAATATTCTGGTGCTTGTGCTGGTTGTGGTGAAACCCCATATTTATCATTAGCTACAAAATTATTTGGTGATAGAATGATAGTTGCTAATGCAACTGGTTGTTCTTCAATTTATGGTGGAAATTTACCAACAACTCCATGGTCCAAAAATAAAGAAGGACACGGTCCAGCTTGGTCTAACTCATTATTTGAAGATAATGCAGAATTTGGACTTGGTTTTGCTTTAAGTCAAGAAACGCAAAGAGAAGAAGCAATAACTTTATTAGAAACATTAAAAGCAGAATTAGGCGAAAATTTAGTTAATGAAATTATTGAAAATTCAACTAAAACATCTGATTCCGAAGTAAAAGCTCAAAGAGTTAGAATTAATGAAACTAAAGAAAAATTAGCTAAAATAAATACTTTTGAAGCATTACATTTGGCATCTATTATAGATGTTATGTTGCAAAGAAGTGTTTGGATAGTTGGTGGTGATGGTTGGGCTTACGATATTGGTTTTGGCGGTCTAGATCACGTAATAGCAAGTGGAAAAAATGTAAATATACTTGTTATGGATACGGAAGTTTATTCAAATACTGGTGGACAAGCTTCAAAAGCTACAAATATGGGTGCATCTGCAAAATTTGCTGTTAATGGAAAACACACAAATAAAAAAGATTTAGGTGCAATAGCTATGTCTTATGATAATGTTTATGTAGCTCAAGTTGCTATAAGGGGAAATCCTTTACAAACTATGAAAGCATTTAAAGAAGCAGAGGCTCATAATGGACCATCAATTATAATTGGTTATTCTTCTTGTATAGCTCATGGTGCTCCACTAGAAAAAAGTATTGAGCAACAGAAAAATGCTGTTGAAAGTGGTTTATGGATGTTATATAGATATAATCCAGATTTAATAGATCAAGGAAAAGCTCCTTTACAAATAGATAGTAAAGTGCCAAATCTTGATAAGTTGGAAACATATTTGTATGCTGAAACAAGATATAGTTATATTAAAAAAACTAATCCGGAATATGCTGTTTTGGCTGTTGAAGGATTGAAAAACCATATTAATAGAAGATGGGAAAAATATAATTTGCTTGCTAAAAATAATTTTTAATTTTAAGTAAGTAATTCTCAAAAATACAATGATAATCCCTCTTTAAAAAAGAGGGATTTTGTTTAATCAGTAAAAATTATTTTAAAAAACAAATTTTATAGAAAATTTTATTTTACCGTTAAATTATCTTGTTGCTTTTTATCATTAGAATCTACTAGATTTTCTTCTATTTTGTAGAAAATTAACAATATTTTTTCAAAATTATTTTTATCTTTCCAAGAATTATTTTTGTTTTTTTCTTTTTTCATTTTTTTAATATCATTTTTAATTTTATTAATTTTATTTTCTCTATCTTTATCATTTTTTTCAAATAAATTTTCAATTAATTTATTAGTATTATTTTTAAATGTTTCATAGTCATTATCTTCTATTCTCAATTGTTGTCCATCTGTTATTTTTTCAATTATTATTGAAGACAGTCTTAAATCTTGTTCGGACAATCGATTATTTTCGGTAAGAAAAGTATCGTGAAATATTTTTATTTTATTGTCATTATCAATATATTCAATTAATGATTGAATAGTATTTAAATTTCCTTTTTCATAAGCTTTTTTAAAAGAATTTTTTATAGTATCAGAATTTATTTTTTCGTCAATTATACCATCAACTACATTGTTAATTAATAAATTAATTATTTTAATGTTATTATTTTCACATGCATTTTCAAAACAAGTTTTTATGGTTTCAGGTTTTATAAATTCTCTTGTTCTTTCATTATTGAATAATACCTTAGCTACTTCCAAGCCTTCGTTATTAGTCAAAGAATCAATAAAAGCTTCTTCTATAGCATTGTTATTATTTTCTAATATTTTGTTTAATAATTCATCATTGTTAATTAAATACTCAACTGCAAATTCACTATGTAACCTTTTACATAATAATAAAAAATCTTTGCATATTAATTCTTTTGCATCTTCATATTTAAAAATAGTTCTAATAATACTTTCTTTAAGATTCTTTTCTGCATCTCTTTCTTCTTTTTTTCTTTTTTTACCATCCGTTGAATTAGATGATACAGGTAAAATTGCACTGACAAAATCAATTGTTATATTGTGGATATTAATTGTACTTAATTTATTCTCGCTTAATCTTATATTTTCATCTTCCAATAATTTTTCATAATATTCTAGAGAACGTGAAGCTTTTTGAAATAGTGTAGTTACTTTTTTATTATTAGTTATTTTTTCCATTATATTTTTTTTGGCAAAAAATTTATTAAATATTTCTGCATCATCTTTAACAATAGAATTTATTAGTATCTCACATAACATTTCGTCATCATTAATGGAATCAATCATTTGTTCATTTTTAAATATAATTTGGGATATTTCTTTTTGTTTAGTATATATATTTTTAATTTCTTCTTTTTGTTCTTCTTTTGATTTGTTTTCAAAATTACTACTTTTATATATATTAATATATCCTACTTGTATAATTGAATTCAAATTGAATTTACCATCATTTATCATTTGTTCTATATTTTCACTTGCAATACAATCTTTAAAAAAATCAATACCAATCTTTGAAGGAATAACTATTAAACTATTTATTAAATCTTTACTTTCTAAAGTATTAAGTAAATCTATATCATTTAAAAAAGATTCTATTAAATTTTGAAATTCGCCACTTAAACAAGCTTTAGAAAATAAATCAGCATTATCCAACCCTGT
>CATOLK010000039.1 GCA_951801155.1 uncultured Rickettsiales bacterium
ATTCAAGTTTTACTTTGTTACCAATTGCACTTTTTATAGCTTTTAAACTAACTGGTTTGACAAATCCTTTTTGCAAATTACCTAAATGAAAAGGACCAAAAGAAACTCTTATTAATCTTACAACTCTTAAATTAAGATGTTCCATGATTTTTCTTACTTCCCTATTTTTGCCTTCAGTTATAGTAACTCTTAGCCAAGTGTTAGTTGTATTATTATCTTTTTCAATAACAATTTTTATAGGAGCATATTTGATTCCGTTTATTACAATACCTTTTTTTGCTAAAGAATCAAAATTAACTCTTTCTAAAGAACCATGTACTTTAACTTTATATTGTCTTGACCAACCAGTTGATGGAAGTTCCATATATCTAGCTAATTCACCGTTATTTGTTAAAATTAATAAACCTTCAGTATCCATATCTAAACGCCCAACTGTTATAACTCTTGGTAAATTTCTAGGTAAGATACTATATATAGTTTTTCTATCCTGAGGATCTTTATTTGTTACTATATAACCTTTAGGTTTATTAAATAACCATAATTTAGTTTTTACATTTTTATCTAACAACTTATTTTTGATTTTAATAGATTCATCAGTAATATTAGTGGCTAAATTTGTTACTATAGTACCATTGACCTTCACATCTCCTTCTAATATAAGTTTTTCAGCCTCTCTACGTGAACAGTAACCACATCTAGCTATAATTTTTGCTAATCTTTCACCTTTTTTATCCATTAAAATTTAAAAATGTATTGTTATGTATGTGATTTTACATAAAATTTTTTAAAATACAAGTAAAAAATAAAATATTTTTTTAAAAAACAACAGTAGATATAACATCTATAACATTTTTGTAACTATTTCTTAAATCTTCTTCTGAAATACAATAAGGTGGTAAAAAATAAACTACATTCCCTAAAGGCCTTAATAGTAACCCAGCTTCAAAAAATTTATTTTTTAAATCATTACTAAAATTTGAACCATAACCACTATTATTTTTAATTTCAAAAGCTGAAATTAATCCAATTGTTCTGAATTTTTCAAGAAAATCGTATTTTTCTAATTTAAACAATTCTTCTCTATGTATTTTATTTATTCTTTTTATTTTTTCTAAAACATCAATTTCTTCAAAAATTTCCAGAGAAGCAATAGCAGCGGCACAAGCCAATGGGTTTGCCGTATAGGAATGACCGTGTAAAAATGTTTTTTTGTTTTTACTATCTAAAAATTCTTTATATATATCTTCAGTTGTTATTGTCAAGGCCATAGGTAAAGCCCCACCAGTCAAAGCTTTTGATAAACAAATTATGTCTGGAACAATTTCTGTTTGTTCATAGGAAAACATACTACCAGTTCTTCCAAAACCAGTCATAACTTCATCAAATATTACTGGAATATTATAATTTTGAAATAATTTACAAATTTTATTAACAAATTCTGGTCTAATTATTCTCATACCACTAGCCCCCTGAACTAACGACTCAAGAAAAAATGCAGATATATTTTTATGCTTTTCTTCTAACAATTTTTCTGCAAATTTTATTGAATTTTCTTCTTTTTCTTCTATATTTTTATCATTAATCCAAGTTTCTGGAAATGGTATATTTTCAACTTTAAACATCAATCTTTCAAAAGGTGTATAAAATCCACAAGATTTTCCTAGGGACATTGTGCCTACAGTGTCGCCATGATAATTTCCATCCATTGTTATAAATAAAGTTCTGTTATCGTCTCCTTTATTTTGCCAATATTGATATGTCATTTTAAGAGCTATTTCAATAGCGGTCGATCCATTATCTGAAAAGAAATATTTTGATAATTTAGGATTTATAAATTTTTGTAATTTTTCCACTAAATTTACAGCTGGTTTGTGAGTAAAATTTGCAAAAATTAAATGTTCCAATTCTAAAGATTGCTTATAAATAGCATTTGCAATTTTTTCATTGCAATGACCATGGCAACTTGTCCACCAGGACGACACTAAATCAATATATTTTTTACCATTTTCATCCCATAAATAAGTATCTTTTCCTTTTACTATATTTATATTTAATGGTGATGTGGCTTCTTGAGTAAATGGATGCCATATATATTTTCTGTCAAATTCTGAATAATTCATTTTTTTATTTAAATTTTTAAAAAATATAATAGAAATAAATTATAAATTTTCAATGGGTTAGTTTTACAATTTAGATAATTATGATTTATTTATAATTTATTGTTTTTACTTTAATTAAATACTGTATTTTTCTATACTTTACATGTTGTTTATATGTATTTTTACTATTTTGGTAATAAATTAAGAATAAAAATAGTATAACAGTTTTTTATCATAAAGATAATTGGTACAACAATAATATCTTAATTTTAACTTTTCTCTTGCTTTTTTAATAAGAACTAATAATTTTTTGATATTATTATGTATTTTTAAAAAATGAGAAGATTAAACAAAAACTTATTCCTGTGGTTAATTATTATTTTAGCTTTAGTATTATTTTCAGATATATTTGAAAGTAATATAGATAATGGACAAAAGATAATATATTCTCAATTTTTAGAAAAAGTCAAAAATAAGGAAATTAAAACAGCTAAAATAAAAGGTAGTGGTATTTATGGAGAAACAGAAAAAGGTACAAAATATTTTACCAATGCAAATTTTATAGCGGTTGAGGATATTTTTAAAGAATTAAAAGAAAATGATAGTCAAATTGAAATAGTACAAATTTCAAATAAAAAATCTGTTATAATTGATTTTATTTTAAGTTGGTTACCCCTTATAATAATAATTGCTTTTTATTTTTTTAGATTTTCAGCTATTGCTAATGGAGATAATCCATTTGGTTTTTCTAAATCTAAGGCAAGAATGATGCAAATTAAAGGAAAAGTAACTTTTGATGATGTGGCTGGAATTGATGAAGCAAAAAATGAATTAAAAGAAATAGTGGATTTTTTAAAAGATCCAGAAAAATATGCGGATATAGGTGCAAAAATTCCTAGAGGTTGTTTACTTATTGGTCCTCCGGGAACAGGAAAAACTTTATTAGCAAAAGCTATTGCTGGTGAAGCAAATGTACCATTTTATTTTATATCTGGTTCTGATTTTGTAGAAATGTTCGTTGGTGTTGGTGCTAGTAGAGTCAGAGATATGTTCGCAGAAGCAAAAAATAATGCCCCTTGCCTTATATTTATTGACGAAATAGATGCTGTAGGTAGACATAGAGGAGCTGGAATCGGTGGTGGAAATGATGAAAGGGAACAAACTTTAAATCAATTATTAGTAGAAATGGATGGTTTTGAAGGTAATGAAGGAATAATAGTAATTGCTGCTACAAATAGAGAAGATGTTTTGGATAAAGCTTTATTGAGACCTGGTCGTTTTGATAGGCAAATTACAGTACAATTACCAGATGTAAAAGGTAGAGAAGAAATATTGAAAGTTCATGCAAAAAAGGTTAAAATGGCTCCAAATATTGATTTTAAATTAATTGCAAAATCTACTCCAAATTTTAGTGGGGCTGAATTGGCAAATATTATTAATGAAGCTGGATTATTAGCAGCAAGGTTAAATAAAAAAGTAATAACTAATGACGAAATAGAAGAAGCAAAAGAAAGAGTTGTAATGGGCGTAAGAAATCAAAGTAAGGTTAAAAGAGAAGAAGAAACTAAACTTATTGCTTATCACGAAGCTGGCCATGCTTTGGTTACTTTAAATTGTAAAAATACAGACCCTATTTATAAAGCTACAATAATTTCAAGAGGAAATGCTGGTGGTTATGTGGCAAGATTACCGGAAAATGATAGACATTACACAACTACCACAAAAGCTGGTGTAATTGATGATATTACTATTGCTATGGGAGGAAGAGCGGCAGAAGAAATTATTTTTGGTGAAGATAAAATAACAGCTGGGGCCTTAAGTGATATTAAGGCTGCTACCTATTATGCTAAAAATATGGTGGTAAGTTGGGGAATGAATGATAAAATTGGACCTATTTACTGGGCTGATAAGCTTAAAAATGAAGACGGTTATGGTTTTGAAGCTAGTTCAAATGAAATGTTAAATTTAATAGATGAGGAAATTAAAAATATTATTGAAAATTGTAAAATTTCAGCTAAAAAAATTATAGAAGAAAACAAAGATAAATTGGAAATTATAGCTCAAGCTCTTATAAAATATGAGACTTTGACTGGCGAAGAAATTAAAAAATTGATTAATGGCGAAGAAATAAGAATAGAAATAGAAAATAAAGAAGAAAAAGAAATTAATGAAATTAATGCTTCTTCATTGTTTGCAAAAATAACTAAAAATAATGAAGAGAATGATAATAAATAAATTTATAAATTAAGGAGGAAAGTATGATAGAAAAAAATAAAAAATATTCTAAATATTTTATTTTATTGTTTTTATTTATGTTTTTTTTATTTGATAATTCTGCAAAAGCTAAATATATGGAAAAAGAAATACCATATGATATTGAGTTAAATGATTTGCTTTTGATGGAATTAAAGGATGGAGTAGTTATAATACAAATGTTCCCAGATAAAGCTCCTTGGCATGTTTATAGGATAAAATTATTAGTAAAAGAGGGTTTTTATAATGGTCTTGGATTTCATAGGGTTATAGATGGTTTTATGGCTCAAACTGGAGATCCTACAGGAACTGGTACCGGCGGTAGTAAATTTGGAAAAATGTACGCGGAAATAAATGACATGAAACATACAAGAGGAGCAGTTTCTATGGCAAGAGCTAGTGATATTGATAGTGCAGATAGTCAATTTTTTATTATAACTGGCGAATATTTCCAACATTTAGATGGACAATATACAATTTGGGGTCGTGTCATAAGTGGAATGGATTTAGTTGATAAAATTAAATCTTCCTCTAGTAATGATAATGGGATGGTAAAAAATCCTGATAAAATAGTTAAGATGGTTTTAGGTCAAGATATGAATTTTAACTATGAAGGAGATACAGAAGAGCAAAAAGAAGATAGAAAAAAAGAAAGAATTGAGATGTTAAGAAATGTAAAAGAGTTAAAAAAAATTAATGATAAAATCAATGCCGAAAAAGGTGAAGAAACTCCTTTATTGGATAGAATTTTAGAACTTAATGCTGAATTAGAATAATTTATTAATATTTAAGGAGATAAGGCAATGTTTATATTTTCATAAAAGTTAATTTTTATAAATAAAAATAAAGAATTTTAAATAAAATGTTAAAATATTAATAAATCAAGGAGTATAAAATGAATAAATTTTTTAGTTATCTTTATAGAATAATGTCAAACAAGTTGACTAGAATTTTTTTAGTTATTTTTGTTTTAGTGGCATTAGTATATTCTAATTATGATAAAAATAAAGATAAAATTAATGCAGATGAAGTTGAAAGAATTATAACCAAAATAAAAGAAGATAAAAAAAATATAAAAAAACGTCCAACAGTAGAATATATTGTTGTTAAAAAGAATATAGTTCCAGAAGAAGAACTAAAAGAAGAAAAAAAAGAAGAAACTGCAGAAGAAATTGAGAAAAAAAAACAATTTGACAAAGAAAGTAAAAAAATTCAGGAGGAATTAAAAGAAATAACTAATGTTTTTTTAAAATTTAAACTTTTAGAAGAAGAATATCAACAAAGACTAAAAGAAAAGAAAATAAATTATAACAAAGTAGCAAAATATGGAGATGTTGTATATTATGAAAATGTAATGGATTTTGGAAATCCTGATTTTCAAAATCCTAGTTTACATTTATTTACAAAAATAGAAAAAGGTGATTTTTTAAGTGAAAAATTAGTAAATAAAAAAATAGGACAACTTATAACCTACACACAAGAAGATTTAGTAAATTCTTTACCAGAAGATGTAAGAGATCAGGTAAAAACATCTATTGACGAAAAAATGAAAGAGATAAAAAATTTAGATGTTCCAATCAATATTAATATTTTGTATAAGGTTAAAATATTAGATTTTATTAATAAAAAAACAATTGAAAAATTTAAATTAGAAGAACCTCAACAAATGTAATTATAAAGGGAGAATTTATTATGAATATAGAAATTTTAAAAGAATTAAAATCAGATATTAATGGATTAGATAATCAAGAAGTAAAAAATAGGACTGAAAAATTTGGTTATAATGAATTGCCAAAAATCGAAAAAGAACATATTATTATTACTTTTTTAAAACAATTTTGTGATCCGTTGATATATATATTGTTATTTGGAGCCTGCATGTCAATATTTTTGAAGGAATATTCGGATGGAATTTTTATATTCATAATATTATCTGTAAATTCTTTAATAGGCTGTATTCAGGAATGTTCGGCACAGAAATCAGCAGATTCTTTAAAAGATATAGTAAAAGCTAAAACAATAGTCATAAGAGATGGTTTAGAACAGGAAATAGAATCAAGAAATCTCGTAGTTGGTGATATAGTAATTTTAAAGGACGGAACAAAGGTTCCGGCTGATATAGTATTACTGGAAGCTGAAAACCTTGAAGTAAATGAATCAATGTTAACCGGTGAATCTATTGCAGTTAAGAAAAATCATAATCATATCCAAAAGGAAAATTGCCAAATTCAAGAAAAATTAAATGAAGTTTTTGCAGGAACTATAATTGTAAAAGGCTACGCAAAAGGTGTAGTAAAAAATACTGGAATTAATACTGAAATGGGAAAAATAGCAGATAAAATAACTCAAAAATCTAAAAATGAAACACCTTTAGTAGTTAGAATGGAAAAGTTTTCTAAAATGTTTACTATAATAATTGGGGTTGCTGTTGTAATAATATTAATAGCCTCACTTTTAAGAGGCGATAAATTTGAGGAAACTATTATGATGGCTATAAGCCTTGCAGTGGCCGCAATTCCAGAAGGATTACCAATAACTATAACTATAGCTCTTTCTATTGGTATGTATAATATGGCAAAAAGAAATGTTGTAGTTAGAAATTTATCAGCTGTTGAAGCATTAGGATCTTGTACTGTAATTGCATCAGATAAAACTGGAACTTTAACTCAAAATGAGATGCAAGTGGTAGATGTATTAGATATGAATGGTAATCATTTAGATTTGACTAAAACTAATGAAAAGAAAAATTTAGATATTAAAAATTTTGAAAATTTTACTAATGAAGAATTAGGTTATTTATCTTGTGTTTTACCGAATGAAGCTGGTTTAAATGGTAATGAATTTTTTGGAGATGCTGTAGATATAGCATTTTTAAAATATGTAATTAATAAAGGTTATGATATTAAAGAGATATTTAAAGGATTTAACAGAATAAAATTACTTTATTACACGTCAGAAAGTCGTTTTTCCGCTAGTTTTAATGAAATAAATGGTAAAACTTTTGCTTTTGTTAAAGGTGCTACAGAGACAATTTTAAATATGTGTAATCAAACAGAAGAAGAACATAAAAAAATACTAAAAACTTTAGAGGATTTGTCAGATAATGGTATGAGAGTATTGGCAATAGCTTACGGAGAAGTTGAAAAAAAAGACGATTATGGACAAGCAGATTTAAAAAATTTGAAATTTTTATCATTATTTTCGATGTTAGATCCATTAAGAGAAGAAGTTAAACCTGCTATAAAAGAATGTCAAAATGCTGGTATAAAAATAGCTATGATAACTGGTGATAATCCAAAAACTGCTTTCGCTATAGCTAAAGAGCTTGAATTTGTTGAAAAAATGGATGAAGTAAAAACTGGATTAGAGGTTAAGGAAGCTCTAAATATTAATGAAGAGAAACTTGATGCATTAACCGAAAATACAAAAGTTTATTCAAGAATGGAGCCTACTCAAAAATTGGACATAGTCCAATCTATGATAAGAAATGGAAATTTTGTTGCTGTAACTGGAGATGGTGTAAATGATGCCCCTGCTTTAAAAAATGCCAATGTTGGTGTCGCTATGGGAAAAGGTGGAACAGATATAGCAAGAGAAAGTGCCGATATTATTTTAATGGATGATAATTTTACATCCATTACAAACGCAGTAGAAGAAGGAAGAATTGTATATAATAATATAAGAAAAGTTATATTTTTTGCCGTTTCCTGTGGAATTCCAAAAGTTATAATTTATATTTTAGCTATAATATTAGGTTTACCAGTACCATTCAATGCCTCTCAATTATTATGGTTAAATGTAATGACCGAAGGAGTTCAAAATATTTTTCTTGCATTTGAGAGACAAGAAGGAGATGAAATGTTTAAAAAACCTAGAGATCCACAGGAGGCTATTTTTAATAATATAATGATAAGAAGATGTATTTGGTTAATAATAACTATAACTGTTTTATGCACTTCAGTTTATTATTATTGTATAAAAATATTAGATTATAGTCATATGAAATCTACAAGTTTGGTTTTAATGTTGTTTGTATTTATACAAAATTTACAGGTTTTGAATAGTAGATCGGAAAATAAATCTGTATTTAAACATAGTATAAAGAAAAATAAAAAATTAATTTTTGGTATTTCTTGTGCTGTTGCAATACATTTGTTTGTGGCCTCGAATTCATTTTTGAGTAAAGTTTTAAGAATCGAAACACTAAACTTAAATGAGATTATAATCATGTTGTTTTTTGCAATTGTGGTAGTTGTAGTATCTGAAGTTGAAAAATTAAGTAGAAGAAAAAAATAGGTAAAAAATTTTTAATATTTTTAACAGAAAAGTGTACGCCTATACACGTTAGTAATTAAAAACTATAAAAATTTAAAGTATTTTACAGTAAGATTTATTTTTTATAGAAAATCATATTTTTTATAGTTTTTAATTATCTTTAATGCCATTAATAAACATATAATTTTTATATAGGAGGTTTATTAAACAATCTGCTACAGTTTCTTTTATTTGTCTCCTATTTTAAAATTAATAATTTCGTTTTTGTTCTTTTAGCAAACTGTAGTTTAATAATTCGTTGGTGATTTAATGTAAACAATAATCCTCTAAAACTTATTTTCCTATTAATAACCCCAACCTTGCTTTTTAAATTTAAAATGTATTGAAAAATAAGTATGGGAAGTTAAATAATTGATTTTATTTAAAAATATAACTTCCTATTATAATATTAACATTTGAAGATTTAATAATTAATCTTTTTTTAAAATAGATAATTTCAATAAAAACATTACTTCTTTAATAAACAATATTTTATAGAAAATAGTAATGATGCTAATAATAAAAAAAGAATCTATAAACATA
>CATOLK010000040.1 GCA_951801155.1 uncultured Rickettsiales bacterium
TTATATTTAAAAAAATATAATATTTTTATTCCTCAAATATTTTGTTTGAGGAATTTTTAGTATGTAGAATATTATTTGTTTTATTAATAATAGTATTTTGTATTAGTATAAGAAATTTAAAGTTGAGTTGTTAAAATTGTGACGCAAAAAATGATATTATAACTTAAAAAGTTTATAAATATAATTTTTATTGATGTTAATTTATTTTAATCTACAAATTTCCTATTTTTAAATATTATTCTTAGGTATATCTATTATTTCAATGATGAGAAAAAATAAAAAATTATTAAAAATGAACTTAGAGTTGATTTATTTAAAAAATAGATTAAACTAAAAGTAGTTTTAAAAAACAAATTGATGTTTAGTAAAAAATTATTATTTTTTTTATTTTTCTTATATTTATCTATTATAAATATGTCATTTTCTAACGAAATAGTAGATATAAAAACCTACGATAGAGATGAATATATAAGAATAATGTTTGAATTAACCGAAAAACCTAATTATATTGTAAAACAAGAAAATAACAAAATAAATATATTTTTACAAAATACATCTATTAAAAATCCTTTAAATTTTTATAAAAATATAAATAATTTTGATGTAATAGACGATATTATAAATGTAGTTGAAAAAACAAACATAAGATTTTTATTAACAGTTAAAAACAAAGCAAATATAAAAAGATATTTATATACAGCTCCTTCAAATTTGACAAAATATTACAGGTTTATAGTTGATATAAATAAAATAGACCAAGAATTTGAAAATTTAGAAAATATAATTTCAAAAACTTTAGATAATGAAAAAAAAGAACAAAATGTAGTGAATAAAGTAAAAATTGATGATTTTTTAAATAAATATATATTAGGAGAAGAAAAAACTATAAGTGATATAATATTAGAAAATGTAAAACCAAAAAATATTGTCGAATTAATTGAATTTAATAATATTTCAGATGAAGAAGTAACAAAAGATATAGAAAATCAAAATAATGATAAAGTAAATATAGATGATTTTTTAAAAAAAATATCAATTAAATTAGAAAATGAACCGAAAAAACAAGGAAATATTAATAATCATAAAAATTATAATTTTAAAGAAGAGTATTATAATATAAAAAATAAAAATAAAAATAAAAAAAAATATGTAATTGTTTTAGATGCTGGACACGGTGGAAGAGATCCTGGAGCAATGGGTTTGTTTGGAACAAAAGAAAAAAATATAAATCTTTCTGTAGCTAGGGCGATAAAAAATGAATTAGATAAAGATTCAAAATTTAGAGTTTATTTAACTAGAAATGATGATAAATTTATTGAATTATATGAAAGAGTTAATAGAAGTAGAAACTTAAGAGCAGATCTATTTATTTCTATTCATTCTGATTCAACTAAAAATAGAAAAGCCAGAGGATTATCGGTTTATACGCTCAAAAAAAGTGCTTCCGATACAAGAACTAAAGAATTGTATACAAAAAACGGTATTTTAAAAAATAAAAATTTAAACAATTTGAAATATGATACAATAAATGCAATTTTAGACATCAACAGATATGACAATTTAAACAAATCTATAAAATTTAGTGAAAAATTGTTAAAAAATTTTAAAAAACAAAATATAAATCTTTTACATAATCCACATAAATATGGAAATTTTGCTGTTTTATTAGCTCCAGAGTATCCGTCTGTACTCATAGAATTAGGCTTTATATCAAATCCTTATGATGAAAAAATGTTAAATTCAAAAGAATTTAAAAAAAGAATATCCTTTTCAGTTGCTAATGCTGTTAGAGAATATTTTAGACAATAGGAATTAATTAATATTATTGTTAAAAAAATTAGTTTTTATATAAAATATATATAAAATTTGTAACAAATATATATGAACAATGTTACTTTTTTATAGTAGAATTTTTATCCATATTTTCAATATTATTATAAAATTCTACTGTTTCTTCAATATTCGACAAAATAATGCTATGAGGAATTGTTTTTTTATCTGAAAAATTATTAATTTTTAATAATTCACTAACTTTTTTAGTTTTATTTTCATTTTTTTCTAAATCATCCCTATATTTATTTTTTTCCATAGTAATAAAACCCTATTTTAATTTTAACTATTAAATTAATTATTGATTAACCAAATGCAACTTTATTTTTTTTATTATTCGTATCATCACTTTTTTTATTTTCTTCATCATCTTTTTTATTGTCTTCTTCCTCTTCTTTTTCTTCTTCCTCTTTTTCTTCCTTTTTTTCTTTCTCTTCTTCATTTTTATTTTCTTTTGTATAATTTTTATTTTTAGGATTATCTTTTAAATTACTATTACTATTTTCTCCCACTTTAATGGGCTGTATATTATTACTAACGTTATCTCCAAGAGTATGTATCATAGCAATTTTATCTTCTTCAAATTCTCTATTATTAAATTTAATAAAAAGAAATATAGTTATAAAAAGAGTTATTCCTTCAGCAACTATAATCGAATACCATATAGTTTCTGCACCAAACATTAAAGGTAAAATTAATATTGATGGTATTTGAAAAACAAAAGTTCGTAAAAATGATATTAAAGCAGAATTTTTTCCATCATTTAAACCAGTAAAATATGCAGAACCAAAAATATTAAAGCCACATATTGCAAATGATATAGAATAAGTTTTAATTACATTAACTGTTAAATAATATAAATTTTCATCATAGCCAGTAAAAATAAAAGCCAATTCATCTGCGTATATATTAGCTATAATTGTCATTATACAACCAATAAAAAATATAAAAACTATACTTTTTTTAAAAATATTTTTTAATTCATCTTTATCTCCTGCTCCATATTTATAGCCAATTATAGAAATAGAACCTGATGAGAAACCTAAAAAAATTGCAAGAAAAACATAATTTAAATATGTAATAACACCATAGGCAGCAACTCCGTCCATACCGTTTGGTCCCATAATCCTCATAAGTTGCAAGTTATAAACTATCGATACCACAGCTATAGATATATTTGAAATCATTTCTGAAGAGCCATTAGAACAAACTTTACCAATTATTTTAGAATGTATTTTTGTTTTAACAAAACTTAATATTTTATTTTTCCCGCTTAAAAAGTATAAAAGAGGTAGTAAACCACCTATAAAATAACTAGAACTAGTTGCTATAGCTGCTCCAATTAACCCCATTTTCATTTCGTAAATTAAAAAAATATCAAGCCCTATATTTGAAATAGCAGTTATTGTAATAAAAATTAACCCGTAACCTTTTTTACCAGCAGTTATAAGTAAACTATTAAAAGCATTTTGTAATATAAAAAATGGAATAGAACAAACTAAAATTTTTCCATATATTACACAGCCATCAATCAAATTTTCATCAGCACCAAGAAATATTGCTATTTTTTCCATATATATAAAAGCAATAAAAGATAAAGTAACACCAATTACTATTATTGCGCTAATTATCATAGTAAAAATTTTTTTTGCAAAATCTACTCTATTTTTTCCTAAAACAGCTGCAATAAGAGCACTTCCACCGGTTCCAAACATAAAACCCAATGTTCCTATTGCTGTTAATAATGGCATAATTAAATTGAGTGAAGCAAATGCATTTTTACCAGCTATTTTAGATACAAAAAATCCATCTATCATACCATATGTTGTATCTACTAAAAACATAAAAATACATGGTAAAACGAACCATAATAGCTTTCTATAGGTAAAATGTTCTGATAAATCAATAGTGCTCATAATTTTTATTTAAAATTTATTTTTGTATTTAGTAAATGAATTATATGTAAATTAAATTTAAAGTCAAGAAAAAATTAACAATTTTGGCACTATTCACTTTTTATCTTTATATTTTTGTGATTATTTAATTTTATTATTGTAAATTAAATTCTTAACTCTTTTATTTGTTTTTTTAAAGCACTTTTATAATTTACTAGCTATAAAAATTAATGTTATTTTAAAATAAACTATTTTTATAATTATTTGTATAAAAAACTTTCCACAAAACCCATGAACTGTATTTAATTGGAAATATATAAATATTCCTGTTTTCACAGGAATATTAAAAAATAAAGAATTTTAGATTAAAAATTTATTGTAAATCAATTATTTTTTTATTAGGTTCAATTGTTTTACTCATTGAAAGGATACAATTATTAAGAGCTTCCTCATTAGATTGATTTTTACTAAAATTATTTTTAGTTAATTTATTTTTAAAAGCTATATTTTTTTTTATAAGATCAATTGACTGTTCAATTAATTTTAATGCATCACCTTTTTCAAATTTATATTCTGAAATATTTTTTAAATTATTTTGAATATTCTCGTTACAATTTTTTATATTTTCAAGGAATTCTTCTTCTTTATTTTTAAAAATTTCTAATAATTTACCTGCTTCAACAAAATCTCCTTCAATAAATTGGTTTCTACCTTTTTCTTGTCTATAGAAGTAATATTTCTTTTTACCTTCTTCATTAACTTCTATTTTAACACATTTTGCTTTGCCATCTTCTTGCCACTCGTCTGCAAACAAAATTCCAGCTTTATTCAAATATTCTCCCTGCATTAGTCGTTTTCCTATTTTTTCTTCTTTATTTGGTGTAGCATCGTGACCTATTATATTAGTAACTCCATCAAAAGTATGTTCTTTTAATTCTTCAGGAGTCCATGGTCTGTTATTTGTTCTTAATCCTTGTGCATAACTTAAATTCCCATCGGTATTATGCACATCAGTCACATACATACGATTTCCATTTACCAATGATCCTAACAGGCTTGTTGTTAATTTTTTTTCAGTTTTTTCTTGTTCACTTATAACTATGTATTTAAATAATTCATTTATTATATCTGTAAATTCTTCTAAAACTTCTTCTGATGGATTATTATCGAGTAAAGCTTTTTCAGCTGATTTTATATATTCAATTTTTCCATTTTCCATTTTTTTTTCTTTAAATCCTGTAATCTTTGCTAATTTTTTTATTTTTTCTTCAAAACCTGTAAAAAAATCTACATTTTCTAAAATAGTATAATTTAAAAAATTTAATATATTTTCTCTAATTAAAGCAACATGTGAATTTATAATATTAGTTCCTTTAACATGATGCATTAATTTTATTTCACCATTTTCAATAGCTTTTAGAATAAAATTTTTACAATCTTGATTTCTTCTTTCATAATATGCTTTATCAATTATATTGGCTATTTCATGATTACCTATTACAGTTGTATATTTACCATTTAGTTGCCTTGAAATTAAAATAGAAGTGGCAATGCTTTTTAAACTTTCATCAGTATCACTATTACTATGTTTGTCTATAAGATCACCCAGATGAATTACATCATTTTTAATATTATTATTTAATTTAAAATTAGGAACCTCTATATAATTTTCCGCTGTATAATCTTCTGGTTTTTCATAAATGGGATTTTCCAATGCAAAATCATCTTTTTTATAGTAAATAAAATTTTCTTTATCATTAGCTATAATTCCTGATTTTTTTAAACCCTCTATCAATGCTGGATAACTTCCGTGAGTATCTGGAATAGCATACATAGTTTTAGTCTTATTATCGCTATTTGTATTTGATATAACTCTATTGAATGGTTTAAATTTCTTTTGTGCTTTTCTTAATCGCCTTTCTGTTTTTAAAAACTTTTTAATATGTGTTCCTGTCGTAGTTATTTTTGTTCCTGTTTCAGTTTTAGGTTTAAGATCTTCATAGAATTCTTCTCCTAATATTTTATTTCTATCAAAAATTCTTTCAACAGTCAATTGTTCGCTTAAAAATTGGATAAGTTCTCCTCTTTTTCCTAATTCAATTATAATAGCTTTTAACTCTTCTTTTGTTATACTTTGATTTTTTTTGTCTTTTTCAAATTCTTTTGTTTTTTCTTCTCCGTTATTATCTGTGTACGTAATTGTTAAGTTATCTTTTAAATTTAAATTAATTTTAAAATTTACAAAATCCATTTTTGTACTAAATTGCACATCTTCTACGTCAAATTTTTCATCATCCTTTGCTTCATTAATACCTATTTTTTCCCCAGCTAAAGGTTCCCCATTAAAAATTATATTAAATATTCTATATTCTATTGGTATATCGTAACCAGCTATTTCATCTGCTTTTATATGTCCTATCGCGCTAGAAAAAGACTTTTGCAAATTTTTTGGAATACAATAAAGACCTAAAATTCCTCCTCGTCCATAGACACCAAGCGATTTAGATAAATCTTCAGAATATGATGTAAATGTACCTACGTGTGATGGACCTGTTTGTGTACCTCCTGCGGCATTGCAATTGGCATTTATTATTTCACTATTTTTAGTCATATCCCAAAAACTAAATCTTAATCTCCCTGTTTGCATATTTGGATTAGATATTTGTTCTGTTGAAACTTTATTTTTATCAAGATCTATACCACTAAATCCTCTATATAATATATCAGTATTAAGATTTTTTCCAGCATACACATCTTCCATTTTAATTATATAATCACCAGCTATTCTATATTTTATAGTAGCATATAAAGCATCATTTAAATCACTTATATTATTTTCCTCAGCAGTACATATAGAAGAAAGCATTAAAAAATCTCCAGAAATTGTTTCTCCTTTTTCTTCTGCAACCCTTTTATATTCATCTCCTATTATATTTAAATTTTCTTTAAGTTTTTTTTGTGCCTCTATTTTATTTTCATCTGATGAATAAGGATAATATAAAACTCCCAATGATTCCTCAATCTCTTTTGTTATTTTTTTTATAGTTTCTTTATCATCTTTAAGACATCTTTTTAAAAATGGTTCTATCATTCCTTGGTAATACAAAAGTTCTCTTCTTAATACTTCTTCCGAATATCTTTCTGTTATAAAATTTAATATTTCTTTCACTTCTTCATAGGAACATAAACTTTCTGAAAAATCATTTTTTCTATAATTTTCTAAGGATTTAATATAATTTACTAATATATTTCTATTTTCTTCTATTTCTGCCTTTCTAGTTTCGATATCTTTTTGTTTTTCTTCATTTCCTATATACTCATTAAAATCTTTTTCCAATTTCTCAAATCTACCTTTTAGTTTATCATCTAATTTTAAGAGTAGTAAATACAAATTTTCTTGTCTATTAAGTAGATAACTTCCTTTTATGTTACCTTCTAACTCTGGATTTTCATCAATATAATCATCGTGTATCTTTTTAAGGAAATTATTTTCAATCTTATTATTTTTTATTGCTTCTTCTAGTTTATTTTTATCAAATACAATTTGTTCTTCATTATTTTTACAATAGAATTGTACAAACGCTATCACTTCTTGTTTATTTAAGTTACTTATTAATTTTTTTAATATTTCACTATTATATTCTATTTCTCCATTTTCTAATTTTTTGAATAAGTTGTTATTGTCTATAATTTCTTTTACAACTTTAAGTTTATCACTATTTGATAAAAAAGTAAAGTTATCAGAATATATAATATTTTCAGCCTTTAAATTACCTTTTTTTAAACATTTAAACAATAATTTTTCATTAATTATTAAAGTGTCAATTTTTGGTAATTCTTTCGGTGGATTTGCCTCTAATAATTTTGTAACGATATTTTTTGTTACATCTTCATCTTCGTAAATTTTGGATAAATTAATTTTATTAATTTCTTCTTTGCTTAAATTTTCATTTATAAATGTTATAAATTCATCAATACTACTGAAAATTTTATTTCCATCAATACTACCGAAAATTTTATTTTTATCATTAATACCGAAAATTTTATTTTCATAAAAATTACTATCTTCTAAATAAATAGTTCTTAAAATTAATTCTTTTTTTAATTCATCTTCTGCTTTTAAATTTTTAAAATTACTTTTTAAAGCTTTTATAAATAGACCATCGGTTATAACTTCTACGATATCTGCTGTATTAAAAGTTTTAATTTTTTCAAAACCAAGTATTGAAAAAAATTTTTGAGCATCCTCTTCTTTTAAAATATATTCTTTAATACTAAAAGTATCAGAATAATCCATTAAATTTATATTCGTAGGAAAATTAATGACTCCTGATTCTTCTTTAAGATGTTCCTTAATTTTACTAAAATGAATTTTTGAAAGTTTTTCTTCATCTGATTTTTCTATAAAGGTTTTTAAAACTTCTTTATTCGCATATATTAAAACATTATCAAGATATTTACTTTTTAAATTTGATATAAAATTTAAAATAGCTTCTTTTTGATTCTTATCTATTGGATTTTTTAAAAAATTTTTTAATTCTTCACTTTCACTTATATTAAAATAATTTAGTAATAGTATTTTTTTAAATAATTCTTCATTTTTTTTTGGATTTTCTATTAATTCAACTAATTCATTTTCTGGAAAATATCTAGATTCAATTTCTTTAATTTTATCATCGGATAATATATTTAGATTTAAAATTTCTTTTATAAAATTTTTACCCACTTTTCTTGATAGTTGATAACCATTACTATAACTTAATGATTTCAATAATTCAAGACTTTTTTCATCTCCTCTTTTTGCATTTTCTAATAATGTTTCTCGAATACCTTTTGGAATACAATGAGTGTCGATTGTTTCTAATTTATCTGGAGGTAAAATTTCTAATAATTTTTTAACATCTTCTTTATCTATATAATTAAAAAATATACCACGACAAAAATAATAAAAACTACAAGGCCATTCCTTATTTTCTATTATATGAACGAAATTTTCATATTTTTTTAAATCATTAATTAAATCTTCAGGGACGTTTATATTAAAATAATTTCTTAAGATTGAACCCTCCTCCGTACAGTTAGTATTAATAAAACTTAAAAAATTTTTTTTAAATAATTCGGTTTTGTCTTGCATATTTATCTCCATAAAAATTAATATAATGGGAAAATATAATGTGATTTATAAAAGTCAATTGTTTTTTGGTGTTTCATATACTTTTTAATCCAACTTATTTGTGCTTATTTTTTAATTTCTTGTTATTTATATTATTCTTGTATATATTCATTAATATAATGATAAAACATTACTTTTTAATTTGTTATTTTTATAATAACAAACCATCTAATCTACAATGACATAAATAACGGAAAACCAAGAAAATAACAAACATAACAAAAATATAAGGATAAAAAGTGAGCAGTACCAATTTAATGTATAAATATATAGATTATTATTAATGG
>CATOLK010000041.1 GCA_951801155.1 uncultured Rickettsiales bacterium
AAATATTCAAATATTATTGATATTTAAATATAGTTTTATGCAGGAGGTCTATTGATAAATATGTAATTTTTTATGCAAAATATCCATTAAACTAGCGAATATATATAATTTCATACCGTTTCAATCCTAATTTTAATCTTTTTTATATTAGGATTTTACATATTCACCATTTAAATGATAAAATCTGTCGCTAAGTAATAAATATGTATAAAATTATATTAATAAATTATGTTCATTTAATTCTTCTGAAATATTAACAGGTAAATATCTCCTAAATCAATTAATTTTTTATATAATTTCAATGCTTCCGTCTTATTTTTTTCAACTGGTTCTTCTAAACCATCATTATTATATAACATGTCTGCATATTTTCTCATAACATACCTATTTTTGTCATTTTTTACTACATTTAAATACTGATCCGCTGCTACTTTTTTCATATCTTTTTTATCTATAATACTTGTTCCGTTACCTATTACCATTCTACCATATTCAAGCATAGCATTTGTATCACCAAAATCTATCGCTTTTTTACAATATTCCAAAACTTCTCTTTTATTGCCAAGATTATTTACCAATTTAGCATACTTAATCATACACTCTACATTACCGAGATCTGCAGCTCTTTTATAAAATATTTTTGCTATTTTTTTCCATTTATTTTAACTGTACTTTTTTCACTTTCTTTAATCATCATCTCGGCATATCTAATTATAATTTCAGGATTATCTAGAAGCTCTGCAGATTTTTTAAAATATTTTTTTATCTTATTCTTATCTTTTTCATTGCTATTATTTAGCAAATATGCATATCTAAAATAATCTTCAGCAGTAATATTACTACTTTTTTTATCTATCTTCTTTTTTAAATTTTGTAATTCATTATTTGTTTGATCTGGAACTTTTTTTGATAAAGTTTTTTGCAATTCTACAGCTGCGCTTTCTATAAAACCATTTAATTCTATTGAACTCCTTGGACTACTACCACCAGATGTTTCAGAGCTACTACTATTTGAAACTCCTACTCCCGTACCTAAATCTTTCGTTTGTTCACTTGGATTACTAGTAACTTCAGTTAAATTATCAGCTTTCTGATCTTGATTATGAGACTTCTCAATTGGTTGTAATTGTACAGTTTTTCTATTTTGATTACCAAAAGATGATTGTTGCTGATTTGTATTTTGAAACATAGCAAATCTCTCGCTATTCATTTTTTTTATTTAAAGATGTTTTCTCTTTTCATTTGCCGTTGTATTTTGCGCATTTTGATAAAAAGCACGTATATCTTTAAAACTTTTATATGCTATATTGTTTTCAGTTTCAGTTTTTTTGTCTGACATAAAATCTCCTACAATTTTTTAATAAGTTATATCTTTAAAATATAATGGAGATTCTAGAAATCAATTGTTATAGAAAATTTATCCATAATTATTCTAATAAAATAAAAAATCCTTTATTTATTGCTTTTTATTTATACTACAAAATATTTTTAACAATATAATCCAAAACCTCAAAATATTCCAATTTAACAGATATATTTTCTCCAGAAATATTCAAATACTTTTCTATATTTTTATAATTCTTATTCAAAATCTCCCTTAAATCATCAATTTTCAAATACTTTTTTACATTATTAATACTTATACCATTTCTCATTCTTAAACCCATAAGTAAAATTTCTTCAATAAATTCATCCTTCGTCAAATTTTCTTTAATTTCAAAACCATAGCCCTTTTCTAAAACCTGTTTTTGCCATTTTATAGGATTTTTAATATTTTCTATATCAGTTCTTAATTTGTAACCATTAATAAAATCATTATTAAAACACAATCTACCATGTGCCCCCGCTCCAATTCCTACCCACTCTCCGCTATTCCAATAATTTAAATTATGTTTACATTCATAACCTTTTTTTGCATAATTTGAAACTTCATATAAAAAAATATCATTAGACTCCAAAAATTCATTGGTGGTTTTATACATTTCTGCTGCTTTGTTTTCTTCCAACTCTTCGATTTTATCCTCAAAAAATTTAGTCCCCTCTTCCACTATCAATTGATATAATGAAATATGAAAAGGTGAAAATCTTATAGCTTCTTCAAGTTCTTTTAACCAATCATTAAGTTTTTGATTAGGCCTAGCATAAATCAAATCTATTGAATATTTATCAAAAAAAACTTTACTTGCAATATCTATAGCTTTTTTAGCTTCTTCTACACTATGAATTCTACCAAAAAATTTTAAAATTTCATCATTAAAAGACTGTACTCCAATTGACAATCTATTAATTCCTAAATTCTTAAACTCTTTAAATTTATTAATTTCAAAAGTTGTAGGATTTGCTTCCATAGATATTTCTATATTATTATCTATATTCCAAATATCATTTATTTTTTTAAAAATATTCTCCAAAAAATTGATTGATATTAAAGATGGTGTACCACCACCGAAGAATATTGTTTTTATTTTTCTATCTTTAAAAAATCTTCCATAATAATCCAACTCCCCTAAATATGCCCTTAAAAAATTTTCTTCATCTAAACTTGACAACTTATAAGAATTAAAATCACAATAGGGACATTTAGATAAACAAAACGGGTAATGTATATAAATAGACAAATCACTCATATTTATATATTAATTAAACAATACATAGGAACATGATCAGAAGGATGTTCTTCTCCTCTAGTCTCTTTATCAACTTTACAATCTTTTATATATTCTAAATTTTCTTTGGAAGTTAACAAAGCATCAAGCCTTAAACCATAATTTTTTTCCCAAGCTTTAGCTCTATAACCCCACCAACTAAATTCTATTAAATCTTTATTAAAATATCTAAATAAATCTTCCATCCCATCATCCAAAAATTTTTTAAATTCCATCCTTTCTTTTATATTGCAGCAAATATCACCATCTTTTTTTATACTATACATATCAACTAATTCTGGACAAGTGTTAAAATCACCACCATAAATAGCAAAATCCCCTTCCCTTTTATCCAATAAAAATTGTTCTTTTAACCTTCTATAGAATTTTATTTTATTATAAAATTTTTCTGTTTCAGTTTTATCTTTTACATTTTCTGTAGTATCTCCATTTGGAACATATATTGAAGCAACTTTTAAAGATTTTCCATTATAATCAAATCTAGCTTCTATATATCTTGAATCATTATCATTATCCACTAAACCAAAAAATGGCAATTCATTTTTTATGTCATAAATTGGGAATTTTGACATTATGGCAACACCGTTATAGGCTTTTTGTCCGTTAATTGATATGTTGTAATTTAAATCTGAAAAATCTGAAAATGGAAATTGTTCATTGGTACATTTTAGTTCTTGTAGTAAAATTATATCTGGATTTGCTGTTTTTATGTAATTTTTTAAGTTTGTTGTTCTTGATCTTATGGAATTTACATTCCAGGTTGCTATTTTAATCATTTTATACTATTTATTTTGATAAAATATTAATAATAAATTTATTTGAATAAGTCAATGATTATATATTGGATTTGAGATTATACATTTTTATTACCTTTTTAGATTCCAAAAATAATATGTTGTTGTACTAATCTATAATCTAATTACTAATAATGTTAAAATAATGTAGAAAAATATAATTATAAATTAAAAACTATTGAAGATACACTTGGAAAACAACGATAATAATGGAAAAAATTGGTATAAATAATCAAATGGAAAAAACAATTAATGAAAATAAAGAGTTGAAAAACGATAATAATAATATAATAAATGCTACTGAAGATCTTAATTCAATACAGCAAAAAGAACAACAAGGTCTTTGTAATATAAGCACACATTAAACTATTAAATAATTTTCAAATATAAAACAATATTTTATAATTTATATAATTTTGGAATTACTACTTAAAAATTTATATTTTTATTAAGTAAAATTAATATTTATAAATTTTTTAAGTAATAATATCTATAATTTTTATAAAATTACTTAAATATTCTTTTGTATTTCGCAATAAACCAGCACCAAAAAATAGGTATTACGAAAGAACATATAGTTATATATATACCATGAGTATTGTTCTTTAGAATTTTAAAAGAATACAAAAATAAAGCAAAGTCTGCAATATTTAGTAAATAAATTTTGAATAATTCTTTATTATTTTCCATTCTACTAAAATTCAGATTTAAAACTAAAACAGAACTAAAAATTACTAAAATTATCGATATAAATGGATTTGTTATTCTTTTAATAATTTCCGTCTTTATTTTTTGGTTTTTATTTTTTATTTTTAATAATTCACTCAAAAACATAGTATCTTCATCAATATTATCTTTTATGTCATTTATATTATAATATTCAGAAATATTGATTGTATATTTTTTAAAATATAATAGTTTTAAATCTTTTTTACTATCTGTTTTAAATTCTTGTAAATTTCCATCTATTAAAGTTATATAATTACCGTTTAATATGCCGTTTTTTGCATATAAAATTTTATCAATCTTTCCATCAGAATCTTTTATATAAATTAATAAAGAATATAAAATATTATTGTTACTTTTTTCAGAAAATATTGTTATATTATCAAAATTGTTAAAACTATTGGTTTTATTTAGTAAAATATTTGTTATACTATTTTTTAAATAAACTTTAATATTCTCAAATTCTCTATTACTTTTTGGTAAAAAATATAATACTATTAAGAAAGAAAAAATACATAAAAAAAACGATACAAATAATGGTGGTACTATCATATCAAATAATTTTAAACCTGAATTTTGTAATATTACCAATTCATTATTTTTAATTAATTTATTGTAACAAAATATTACAGTTATAAATGCGCTTATTGGTATAGTTATTAATAATAAATTTGGTAAAACACTAATTATAATTTTTATAAAACCAATTAAATCAACGCCATAATCAGTTATAAAGGATATGTACCTGATTATTCTTGTGGTCCATATTATTGTTGTTAAAATAAATAAAATAAGCAAAAAATGCTTTAAAAGATTTTTTATCAAATATTTTTTATAAATTTTCAATTAACGCTTGTATTTTTATTTTAATAATGTATAATTTAAAATAAATATTTTTTAAGTAAATAGAAAAAGTTATGTACAAAAAAAATTCTGTTCATTTACAAGATTTTCCTAAAATGGATAATTTTGAAGCAGATAATAGTTTAATTGATGTAATGGATAAAGTAAGAGCTATATGTAGTTGTGCTCTTTTTGTAAGAGATAAAAATAATTTAAGAGTAAGATTACCTTTAAATAGTATAACTATAATATCTGACAAAACAGATGAAATTAGAGAATTTTCTTCGATAATAGCTGACGAAATAAATGTTAAGAGAGTAGAATTTATAAACAATATTGAAGAATATGGGGAGAAGAAGATAGTTTTGAATTTCCAAAAATTAGGTACAAAAATTGGCGCTAAAATGCCAAATTTAATGAAGGCAGCTAAGGCCAATAAATGGAAAATAAAAGATGGAAAAATGGAAATAGATGAATTTAAATTGGAAAATGACGAATATGAACTAAAACTTGAGTCAAAAACAAACAACGTATTTCCAGTTGATAATTACGATATTTTAATAATGTTGGATTTAAATATAACAAAAGAATTAGAATATGAAGGAATGGCAAGAGATTTAGTAAGAATTATACAGCAATTTAGAAAAGATGCTAGGTTAAATATAGATGATAGAATAAATTTAGTTATAAAAACTAATTATGATTTTTTAAAAAATTCAATAGAACAAAATAAAGAATATATTAAAGAACAAACTTTATCGGTTAACTTTAATATTGTCAACGATTTAGCAAATTGTGATTTTTCATTTTGTGAGGAAATAGATAAAAATACTGTTCAGATAGGATTTAGTGTAATGAAATAATAGTAAATTAAAATGACAGATAATAAAAAAAATATTTTATTTGTTGTTCCTACAATGGAAAGTGGTGGTGTAGAGGTTGGAATACTTGAAATAGCAAAAAAAAATAGTGAAACTAAAGATTTTAATATGTTTTTAGTTTCATGTGGTGGAAATTTAATTAGCAAATTAAAATCATATAATGTAAATTGTATAGAACTAAATGTAAAAAGTAAAAACCCTATAACTATATTCAGAAATATTAAAAAAATAAGAAACATTATAATAAAATATAAAATAGATATAGTACAGGCAGAATCTAGGGCTCCGGCGTGGAGTTGTTATTATGCTTGTAAAAAATTAAACATTCCGTTTATAACTACAGTTCATGGTTTGTATGGTACAAATTCTTCTCTTAAAAGATTATATAATTCAATAATGTTCAGAAGTAATACAATAATTTGTGTTTCAAAGTACATTTATAATTATGGTATAAAATATTACAAAAAATATATACATAAGAAAGATTTTATTAGTAATATAAAAATTATACAAAGAGGTATAGATTTGGATCTATATAATAAAGATAAAGTTTCTATAAATAGAATTTTAACTTTACAGAAAAAATTAAAAATTCCAGAAGATAAAATAATAATTACATTACCAGCAAGATTTTCAAAACAAAAAGGACAAGATTATTTTTTAAAAACATTAAAGTATTTAAAATCAAATAATTATGTTTGCTTATTAATTGGTGATTTAAAGAAAAAACCAAAATATGTAAAATATATAGAAAAATTAATTTATAAATATAAATTACAAAATCATGTAATAGTTCATGATAATATAAATGATATCCAAGCTTTATATTATATTTCCACTATTATAGTTTCTTCAAGTATAAAACCGGAATCATTCGGAAGAATATCTATAGAAACTCAAGCAATGGAAAGAATTTTTGTTGGAACAGCTATAGGTGGAACATTAGAGACAGTTATAGATGGAGAAACTGGATTTTTGGCTCCTGAAAATAATGAAAAAGTCTTTGCAGAAATTATTGATAAAATATTGAATTTAAAAGAAGAAGAAAAACTAAAAATAACAAAAGCAGCCAGAAAAAATGTTAGTGAAAATTTTTCTTTTGAAAAATGTTATAACAGTTTATTAGAAATATACAAAAATAGCTAGATATGATTTTGGGTGTTGGAATAGATTTACTAGATAAAGAGAGAATAAAGAAAATTTTTTATAAACTCGAAAATAGAATTATAAATAGATTTTTATCAAAAAAAGAAAAAGATATTTTTTTAAACTTTAATAATGATATAAAAAAAATAAATTTTATAGCTAAAAGATTTTCTGCTAAAGAATCTTTTGTGAAAGCGTTAGGGATAGGGATAGGAAGAGGTTTGGAAAGACAAAACATCAGTATTTTAAATGATGAATTTGGAAAACCATATATAGAACTTGATGAAGTTTCTGAAAAATTTATTGGTAATTTTTATAATATTGATATAAAAAATGTAAAATTTGATTTGTCTATGACAGATGAAAAAAATTTGATTAATACTATTGTGATTATTAGTAATGTATAATAGTTTAATTTAAGTTTAATTTAAGTTTATTTTCAGTTAATAATTATATTAAATTATTTTGAGATATGTTTGACTATTATGATAATTAAAGAATAAGCAATAATAAAAATAAATAATTTTAAAATATGAATAATACTATTTGGTTTATAAGTGGGCAATACAGGAATTTTTAATTTTTTCTTGACTTTTAATAAATTTTTGTAATAATAGTATATTACTATAATATGTAGAACAAAAAATGGATATAATAACAAAGGAAGCAACAGAAATAATAAATATGACAAATGTATTAGTAGATGGGGTAAGTATAGTTAAAGACGGACCAATTAAATTTTGTTTTAAAAAAGTTGCTGAATATTTTACTAAAAGACAAGTCTCTAGAGTGGTAAATAAAAACATAGTTGATCCTATAAACAATCAACTATTATCTACAAAAGAAAAAGTTACAGAAATTAAAGAAAAAAGTGACGACTTTATATATGAATGCGGAGAAAAAATAGAAGAATGTAGAAGAGAGATTAAGTTTAATCTCAAGAAAATTTTTAGAGGAGTGACAAGTAAAGAAGAAAAATTAAATTTAATTAAATCAATAATTGGAAGAGATGAAAAAATAGAGAATATAATTATATCAATTAATGAAAAAAATATAAAATTAGATTTTAAAGATAAATTAGAAATAATAGAATATGCTATAAAAAGAGGAAAAAAAGAAATATCGAAATCTTTAATTAAAGATATTACTGAAAATATAAAAAATAAATCTAAAAAGTTAAAAAAACAAAGAGAAACAATAAAAACATTGGGTGAAAAAATAAATAAACTCAAAAGACGATACGAAATGAAAAATAAATGGTATGGTAAAGTTATAAGTTTTTTTAACAAAAATTATTTTAATGGAGTAAAAGCAGATTTACAAAATACAGTAGTAGTTTTAGAAGATCAAAAAAATATAAATCAACAATCTATTGAAAAAAATACAAAAAAATATTTACTTGCTTATAAGAATAATGATAAATTTAATTCTGATTATTTTAATAGTTTTAAGATAAATACTAAAGAAAAAAGCAAGACTTTAGAATTGAATAAAACTATAAGTAATTTGAGTAATGCTATTTACGAAATAAATGATATATTATTAGAAAAACAAAATACAATCAATTATTTAATTTTATAAAATATTTTAATTGTAACTTTACTTTTTACCATATTTAATTCATTCTAAATTAGAAAAAACTAAAAGTAACAACCAAAAATAAAAACTTATGTTAAAAAGTAAAATTAAAGTTAAATAAATTAAACCAAAAGTATATACATATATATTGATAATGCAGAATTTTTACCAAATCTTTTAAATAAAAAATTTTCCACAAAAAACAAATATTATAAAAAATACAAGAATTTTATGGAAAATTATGCTTTTTATATTTTTTTAATTATCTAAATTATTTCAATAGTATTAATAAATATGTAATTTTTATATAAAATATCTAATATATAATAAACATTATTATTTATAAAATATAAAATAATAATAATAAAATATATTAAAAAAATATTTTATGTAGAATTTTTAAAAAAAAATACAAAAAATTGTTGCAATTTATTTTAAAATACTGTATAATACTATTGTATTAAATATTAATTAAGGAAATAAATTATGACAGAAAACAATACTTTTTTAGACATAATAGG
>CATOLK010000042.1 GCA_951801155.1 uncultured Rickettsiales bacterium
GATCAACAATTTCTAAATAAACAAGTTTATTAAGAAATTGTAGTCTGGAATGACACAAATAAAGAAAAATCAAGGAAATAACAAATCCAACAAAAAAAGAAAAATATAAAAACAAAAATCATTAAATATATATAAAAAATAAAAATAGTTTTATGCAGGAAGTCTAATAAATAATTAAATTTTTTTGATTTATTTTGGCCTAAATATAATTTTGTATTTAGGCACTATATTTAGTATTTAAAATTTTTCCAAATTTTCTCTAATAGCTTTTACTGCTTCGTTTGTATCATTAATTCCTTCCACAACTTTTTCCATATGACAAATGTCATTTTCTTCTTTATTTAATATTTCTTTTACCAATTTTCCATAAGTTGTAGGAATATGATTATCGTTAAGTAATTTTAATGCATCTTTTGTCATAATTTCTCCATAGACAGTTCTTACTTCAGCTTTTATAAGTATAAAAGCAGCGGCTTTACCAACTTTTTTATTTATAACAGTTGCATCTCTAATAGTTTCCGGTTCATTATCTAATAATTCCAAAAGAGGTAATAAACCAGTACCTTTTTTGTTAGAAATAATTTTATTATCCTTTAATACAAAACAAACTGCTTCTTGATTTTTAATTTTATTTACAGCTTTATCAAAACCAGATAAATCATCATCTAATGATATTAGCTCATAATTTCTAGTTCCTAACCCCATTTCTTCTGCATAAGGTAACTGGTGTAAACCTTCTCTTGATTCAATTCTTTCCCTTAAATCATGTAATTCAGTTTCCGGTAAAGAATAAATCATATCTATCGATGCTTGATCGACTGCAACTATATCGGTTGAAGCTAAAATACCTATATCTCTAATTTTAACAGGTAAAGCACTTGTACCAGTACAATCGCAATCAACCGACATATTTCTTAATGTATTTAAAAAAGCCATATTTTCACCAAAATGTCCAAATGTAGCAGCTACCGATTCAACCATATTTTCCATAAATTCTGCGCCACAAATAGACCATTGTTCACCTCCTTCTAAAGTATGAATCATTTTTTTACCAATTTTTCCATCAGCATTTCCTATAGCTAAATTTTTTATAGAACCACCAAAACCACCCATAGTATGGCCTTTAAAATGTGTGAGGGCAATCATAGAATCATAATTTACAATATGACTTCCCATTGACATTTCTTTAAAATGTTTACCGTTTTTAATTGGTAACATAATACTTCCTTCTTCATCCATAATATCAACTGGACTAAAAGTCCAGCCATTAATTTTCAAGGTTTCTCTATGTCCTTCCGTGGTTTGTCTAGGACTAGTATAATAAACATTAGTTTCCACAAGAGTACTATTAGGAACATTTTCTACAATAGCTTTTACCATAGGGATTGGTAAAATATTTGGACCATTAGGTTCTCCAGAATGCCATTTTATGGCAACTTTACCTTTTATATTACCGTTAACTTTATTGTAAAGTTTTAACAATCCTTCTGGTGATATGTCGTGAGTAAAATATACTTTTGCTATTTTTGGATTGTCTGAATGTTTAAATATTTTGGTTTCTTGCATTTTTGTCTCCTCTGTTTTTTCCTGATATTGATATGTAATTATTTTTATGAAAAAATTTTATATGATGTAAATTAAATTTCAAGAATTGTTCAAATATTTGGGTAATGTTCAATTATACATCAAGTTATTAAATAATTAAAATTATCTTTTTTAATATTTTCCTTATTTATGTTTATTTTGCTGACATGAAATTAATTAAAAAAATGAGGTAATTTTATTTCAAGTTTTTTCCTAAATGTGTTTGGACCCATACACTAAAAATTTTAATATATATAACAAAATTAAAATCTTTCAATCAATTATTTTTTCTCCAACCCATTCATTTTTTTCATCAAAATTAATTGATTTTTCTAAACCACAAGCATTCCATATCATATTTATAACTGTACTTGTTATTTTTTTTATATCTAAATTATAGGATTTTAATTCTATTTCTGGCAATTCTAATAAATCTCTATCAATGGCATCTGTAATTTTTACAGTATTATTTGAAGTATTTTTATACATTATTCTATAGCCTTTAACATCAACCAAGGTTATAAATAAATAAATTGGTAGTTCTATTCCAAGATTCTTTAAAAAATTATAAAAATAAATACATTTTTTTATTATATAAAATTCATAACCATTTTTTTCGCCTGAGATCACATTTATTTCACCGGTTTGATATGGATTTTCTACTTTTGAAAAAATTTTATCACTAGTGGATACAAACTCAATTATTCCATTTCTATAAAGCTGGCAATAACTTTCAATTCCTTTTTGATTTGTTTTGTAGCCTAAAATTCCATCAAAATTAATTTTTTGTTCCGGAAAGTCTAATTTTATTTTATTTTTATTAAAATTTAAAATATTTTTATTATTATCTATAGAAGAATATGGTACAAAGTTTATTATTATTTTTGGTAAATTATTATTTATAGGAATAGTTGTTTCGTTGGAAAAAACTTTTAAAACTATTTTTTTATTTTCATTTTTAATATTTTCTATAATATTTTCCGATTTTAAAAAAATATTTCTTAATTCATAGGCATCTAAAAGAATGTTTTTGTCAGATTTTCTTATATAAAATTTATTAGTTCTTTGAAATGAAATCATATGTGGAAATAAAGGGCTTGCTTGTACTCTTATAAAAATAATAAATCTATCATTGTTTAGTTTAAAATATTTAATTTTTATTGTATTTAATTTTGGTTCTGTACCATTAAAAATTATTTGTTCTATTCTATTTACTTCTGCTGCTATATTAGTTGTTGCTATACCACATAAATTATTTGCTTGATTATATTTATCATCACTAATACCTATTATAAGATCGCCACCACTAGAATTAGCAAAAGCAGTTATATCCTTTAATAGTTCTCTTTTATTTCCATTACTAACCCCATAATTTTGTGATTTGTAATCTAAACAAATATTTTCCGCTACTTTATTTTTAACTAAATTTTCTATATCTTCTAATACGATATCTTCAAATTCTTTGTCAATTACAAATTTCATATTATTTGTTAGTTTTTAATAAAATAATGAATTATTCTTCTTCTATTATTTTTATATTAGCACCACAACTTTCAAATTTTTCAATTAAATTTTCATAACCTCTTTCTAGGTGATGTATATTATTTATTTTTGTTTTTCCTTCTGCTGCTAAACCAGCTAAAATCATACACATACCGCCTCTTATATCTGTAGCCTTCACCTCTGCTCCGTGATATTTTTCTACACCATTTACTATAGCTTTATTTTCTTCTATTACTATATTTGCTCCCATTCTAACTAATTCTGGTACATGCATAAGTCTATTTTCAAATATGGTTTCATCTATATTTGAAGTTCCCTTTATTAAACCTAAAAGTGCCATAATTTGTGATTGACAATCTGTAGGAAAACCAGGATAAAAATCAGTTATAACATTAGTTGGTTTTAATATTTTATTTGTTTGAATTTTTACTCTATGATTATCTATTTTTTCTAAATTTATTCCAATTTTTTCTAAAATTTCTATAGGTTTTTGCATAGTATTGAAAAAATCCATTCCACTTAATATTAACTCGCCTTTTGTTAGAGCTGATGCTATTATATAACCAAAAGACTCAATTCTATCGCCCATAACTTTATATTGCATAGGCTCTAATTTTTTTACTCCATCAATTTTTATTGTATCGGTACCAGCTCCATCTATTTTTGCACCACATAAATTTAAAAAATTAGCAAGATCAACTATTTCTGGTTCTTTTGCTGCGTTTTTTATTATTGTTTCCCCTTCTGCCAAAACTGCTGCCATAATAGTATTATGAGTCGCTCCTACTGATGCAAGCCTTAATTCTATATTTGCTCCTTGGGGTTTTCCATTTTTTTTAGCTTTTGCTATTACATAACCATCTTCAATTTTGGTATCAATTTGCATTTTTTTTAAAGCATCAATATAAATATCACATGGCCTTGGTCCTATCGCGCAACCACCCGGTAACGAAACTTTAGCCTCACCAAAACGACCCAATAAAGAACCCAAAACCCAAAAAGAAGCTCTCATTTTACCAACTATATTGTAAGGAGCCTTGATTGTATTAATATTCTTTGCTTTTACAGTAAATACTTTTGTATTATCTATTGCATTATCTATTTTAACTTCTGCTCCTAAGTGACTTAACAATTCCAATGTTGTATTTACATCTGCCACTGCAGGAACATTTAAAATTGCGGATTCTCCATTTTCTATTAAAATGGTAGACATTAAAATTGGTAAAGAGGCATTTTTTGCTCCAGATATCTTTACTTCTCCATCCAATTTATTTCCACCTTCTATTAATATTTTTTTCATAATTTTATTTTTTTGTTATTGGTGATAGTACAAAAAATAATTTTTTTCCTTCTATTTGAGGTTTTACATCAATTTTTGAAATTTCCGATAATTCATTTATAATCTTATCTGCCATTTCTCTAAACAAATCACTGTGTGTTGCCTCTCTTCCTCTAATTTGAAAAGAAAAACGAACTTTATTTCCAACTTCAAAAAATTTTCTAACTTGTTTTAATTTAGTATCATAATCAGCTTGACCGATGTTTAAAGATAATTTTATTTCTTTAATTTCAATCGTTTTTTGTTTTTTCTTAGCTTCAGCTGCTTTTTTTTGTGCTTGATATCTAATTTTTCCATAGCTAGCTATTTTACATACAGGTGGTTCTGAATTTGGAGATATTTCAACTAAATCTAACTCGGCTTCTCTAGCCATATTTATTGCTTTAAATATTGGAAGTATACCAATCATCTCTCCATTACTATCAATTAATCTGACCTCTTTGGCTTTAATTTGGTCATTTATTTTTAAATCGTTATTTGCCAACTCTATTTTATTTTGTTTATAAAAAAATAATAAAACATCAATCTATATAAAATATAAATATATATAAATTAATACATTTTAGGGTAAATATATTAAGTATTTTTTTTATTTTCAATAGATTTTTTTAGAAAAAATTGTTTTTTTTAATTAATATATCCATAAAAATATTTTTTATGTATTTTTTATAACTAAACCAAAAAAATATAATACTTGAAAATTTAACTCAAAAAAATACAATATATTCAAAATATAAACATAAACTTTATGGATACAATACTAGCATCAATAAATCAAAACAGAAAAAATGCCTTAAATATTAACAACTCAATTTGGGTAGCAGCATCAGCAGGATCTGGAAAAACAACAATTTTAGTAGACAGATTACTTTCTTTATTTATCAATAATATAGATATATCAAAGGTTGTATGTATAACTTTTACAAAAACAGCAGCCCATGAAATGAAAGAAAGAATTTACAACAAGCTTGCAAAATGGACTATATTAGATAATGAAACCTTAAAAGGAGAAATTAAAAGAGTGATTGGACTAAATAATAATGAAATTGTGCCAGAAAATCTTTTAAAACAGGCAAAAACTTTGTTTGCTAGCTTAGTTGATAATATTGATGATTTAAAAATTTTTACTATTCATTCATTTTGTCAGCAAATTATAAGTCGCTTTCCAATTGAAGCGGGAATTTTACCAAATTTTGAGGTAATAGAAGGTTATAAAGTAAATGAGTTAGTACAACAGGCGATAGAAGATACATTTGAAAATATTACAAAAGATAATGAAGTATATTCCTATATTAAAAATTTGATTTTAGATAATAGTGAAGATAATTTTTACGAACTAATAAATTATTTGATAGAAAAAAGAAAAATTTTTGAATATATAAAAGAATATGATTATGAAAATGATTTAAGATCGCTGTTTAAAATATACTTTAAAAATAAAGATGAAATATTGAATAATTTTTTAAATTATGATTTTAGTAATATTCAGGAATTAGCTGAAGCTGTAATTGAAGGAAAAAAATTTACAGATTTGCAAAAAAAAAGTTTTGAACCAATAGAAACTTTTATAAAAAATAAAAATAATATAGAAAATAAGGAAGAATTAATTCTAGAATATGCTTCGGTATTTTTAACAAAAGAAAAATTTGAAATAAAAAAAACTAACGAAAATATAATAAAAAAATTAAATGACGATTTTTTAAAAAATGTTTTATTGGAAGAACAAGAACGTTGCTACGAATTAATGCAAAATTTAGATAATTTTAAATTTTTTGAGTTGAGTTTAAGTGCAATAAAAGTTAATTTAAAAATTATTGATAACTATAAAAAATTAAAAGAAAAGAATAGTTATTTAGATTTTGATGATTTGATTACGATAACTTTAAAATTACTACAAAATACAGAATATTCTGCTTGGGTAAATTTTAAACTTGATAATGGTATTGAGCATGTTTTGGTTGATGAAGCTCAAGATACTTCTGATTTACAATGGGAAATAATAAGAAGTATTACAGGTGATTTTTTTTCAGGTGAAACTAAAAATGAAAATGAAAGAACTTTATTCGTAGTTGGTGACGAAAAACAATCAATTTATAGTTTTCAAGACGCAGATCCTGATATATTTAATGAAAAATATGAATTTTATAAAGAATTAATTGAAGAAAGTAGGAAAATTTTTTGTAAAGTAAACTTACAGTGTTCTTTTAGATCTTTAAATACAATTTTAAAATTTGTAGATGCTGTTTTTCAAGATAAAATTTATTCTCAAAAAATTTCAAAGCAAGATGATAAAATAGTTCATAATAATATAAGAACAGGACTTGGGCTTGTAGAACTATGGCCACAATTATCTGTAAAAAGTGAAAAACATGATTCTTGGGATTTAAATTTTGATAATACAATTGAAATAAAAAATCTTGAATTACTTGCCAGTAAAATAGTTGAAAAAATAGGAGATTTATTAAATAATAATAGAGCTATAATTGATAGAAATGGAGAAAAAAGAAAAATTAAATATAGTGATATTATGATTTTGGTAAAAACTAGGAATAAAATATTATTATCTTATTTAATAAGACAATTAAATAGAAAAAATATCCCAAATTCTGGCTATGATAGACTAAATTTATTTGAAAATATAATAGTTCAAGATTTTATCGCATTTTTTAAGTTTATTTTATTTCAAAATGATGATTTAAGTTTGGCAAATTTAATAAAATCACCATTTCTGAATTTAAAAGAAGAGGATTTATATAAATTATGTAAGGAAAAGGAGGAAAATAAAGTAAATTTATTCGAAATTCTTAAAAATAATGAAAAATATAAAGAGCAATATGATTTTTTAATTGATATTATAGAGAAAAGTAAAACCTTAAGTATATATGATTTATGTTTTTATATATTGGAAAATCATAATATTAGACTTAAAATAATAGAGAGATTTGACAAAAATATTAATAGTATTTTAAATAATTTTCTAGATTTTATAAAGAATTACGAAAAAGACAATACAACTACAACTTTATTATCTTTTCTGTATTTTTTAGAAAATAATAAAAATGAAATTAAAAAAGATTTAGATAACGGTGAAAATCAAATAAAAATAATGACTATTCACAGTTCCAAAGGTATGCAAGCACCAATTGTTTTTGTAGCAGATTGCAATACTGGAATAGCAGAAAATCAGGATAAATTATTTTTTTATGATGAATATGGTTATAGACTTCCTATATATAAAAAAGGTTCTAAATCAAATTTAATAAAAGAAATTAAAGATAATAATGGCTATAAAATACATGCTGAATATTTTAGACTTTTTTATGTTGCTGTAACAAGAGCAGAAAATGAATTATATTTGTGTAGTTCTGGTAGTGAAAAAGATGAAGAAAAAGAAGAGAAAAAAAATACTTGGTATGATATTTCGAAAAATGCAATGATGTATTTGGGAGCAGAAGAAAAACCTTTTGATTTTGATAGGAGTAAAAATAAATTCATTTATGGTGGAGAAAATTATATTGCTACTAAAAGTATAAATAATAATCAAGAGAAAAATTTAAAAAATGATATTATAAAGCAAAATTTAAAAGAAATTTTAGAGTATAAAATTGAAGAAAAATCAACAGAAAAGGTTATAACACCATCGCAATTTTATAGTCATACTGATAAAGATGATTTATATACAAAATTAAATTTAAAAATAATAATAGGAAATGCAATTCATAAGCTATTAGAAATATTGCCTACTACTGCTATTGAAGAAAGGGAAAAAATTGCAGATATTTGCCTTGAAAATTCATTTTATAATTTGAAAAAAATTGAAAAAGATAAAATAAAAATAAAAGTTTTAGATATTTTAGAAAATGAAAAATTTAAAAAGTTTTTTGTAGATAATTCAAAAAGTGAAGTCGAAATTGTGGGTAAAGTTGAGGATGAAGGGGAAGAAATTATGGTTTCTGGAAAAATTGATAGATTGGTTGAATATGAAGATAAAATTTTAATACTTGATTATAAAAATACTTCAAAACATTACAAAACCATTGATGAATTACCAAAAAATTATATAAAACAATTAGAACTGTATAAAAAATTGGTAGAAAAGATTTATGTAGGAAAAATTGTAGAGTGTTATATTTTAGTAACTAGTTTTTGTGAATTAATTAGAATTTTCTAACAAAAAAACTAATAAACCTTTCGTGTAAAAAATTTTCTACAAAAAACAAATATTAGACCTCCTGCATAAAACTATTTTTATTTTCTATGTATATAATAATTTTTTTTATGTCTTTTTTTTCATTAGATTTGTTATTTCTTTGATTTTCCTTTGTTTATTTATTCCAAATTATAATTTCTTAATAAATTTGTTTATT
>CATOLK010000043.1 GCA_951801155.1 uncultured Rickettsiales bacterium
AGCTACCTGTAATAATGGTAGTTGGAATTTTAGTTCTAATAATGGAAATTGTGAATTAGTTTGTTCTAGAGTAGATTTAAATAATAAAATAAATGGAACTGCAGGATCACAATTACATCCTAATAGTACAACGCCAAGTGTTAATGGTAAACAATATAATAATTATAATGCATTTGCTATTGATACTATGGTGGATGCTAGTTGTGCGTCAGATTATACTGAAGTTAGTACTTATGGTGAAATAACTTCTACATGGGGTAGTCATTCCTATAAATGTGTTAATGAAAATAATAAAGGAGTGTGGAAAAGAATGGGTAGTTGTATATTACCTTGTAATGATATAAGTCCAATATATGATATAGATAATAATAAAATATCCAACCAATTATTTGGAACTACCTTTGCTAATAATGGTAATAATGATTATATGCATGTCTATTTAATATGCTATAAAAATAATGATACTTCCACTGTCTATAATTTGAATACAAATAAAAAAGGTATAGGAAATATGAATCTTGGTGAATATATAAGATGTTCTAATGAATTAAGTAATCTTATAGACAATTATACACAACCCGGAAGAAAATTAGTTTGTAAACAAAATAATAATATAAATAACGGTAATTTCTACTGGCAATATCAATTTAAAAGTTGTAGTTTAAATGAATTAAAAAATAATTATCCTAATAAACAATTTTATTTGGCTTATGGTGGTATTAGTGGTAATTATGTTAAAGATATAAATACCATAATGACAACAGGAGCAAAACAGGAAAGATTTCCCGCCTATTATAATGGTGGCGTTATAGATGGTGGATATGAGGCTGCTTGGAGCATACTTTATACTGTTCCAACCTCTTCGAAAGCGAGATGTGGAAAAGATGGTAAATGGGTTTTTAATTAAAGTATATTTGTACAGTAACGGTAGAAAAGTTACCGATGAAGATAAATGTTTTACAGTTAATTTATAAAAACAATAAATTAAGTAAGATTGTAGATAATAAAATTATCAAAAATATAGATTTTAACTTTTTTAACTTATTTTTTTATCTAAAATATTTTTATTAATAGCAAAATTGCAAAACTTTAACAAAAATATTGATTATTAAATCTTTTAGTATTAATCTTTTTTAAAAAAGTTATAATTTTATAGATTTTAACTTTCTAAGTTTTTTTAAAAGTTTAATTTATTATCGGTATTAAAAGATGAGACAATATTTTATTACAGGAACAAATACTGATGTCGGAAAAACAGTAATAAGTGCATTATTATGTGAACATCTTAAGGCAGATTATTTTAAACCAATACAAACTGGCTCAGAAGAAATATTAGATGCAAACACAATAAAAACTTTAACTGATACAAAAATTTATGATAATTCTTATAAATTAAAAGTTCCAGCATCGCCAGCTTTTGCGGCAGCTAAAGAAAATATAGAAATAGATTTTAAAAATATAAAACTTCCTGATACAAATGGTAAAAATTTAATAGTCGAGGGAGCTGGTGGTTGTATGGTACCTATTAATTCTTGGCAAACAACTTTAGATTTGATAAGCTATTTGAATATTCCAGTAATTATTGTTGTAAAGAATGAATTAGGTTGTGTTAGTAGTGCTTTGACTACAATATTGGCTTTAAAATCAAGAAATATAGATATAGCTGGTGTTATATTGAATGGAGATGAAGATCCATTAGATAATTATAAAGCTATAGAATATTATGGAAAAGTTGATGTATTGGATATGGTTAGTGAAATCAAACCTTTAAATACAAATTCTATAAAAAATTATAAATTAAGTAAAAAATTATTAAATAAATTATTATGAATTTAATAAAATCAGAAATAGATGAACTAAAAGAAGAAAATAATTTCAGAACCATAAAAAATATATCAAAAAAAGAAGGAAAATATATTTTTGTCAATGAAAAAAAATTAATAAATCTTTCTTCTAATGATTATTTAAATATAGGAAATAACAAAGAGCTAAAAGAAGAATTTTTTAAAAATCATTATTTTGGTTATTATTTTTCCAGTAGTTCAAGTAGATTATTAACTGGTAATGAAGAAATATATTTTGAATTAGAAAATAATTTAACAAGATTATTTAATAAAGAAAAGGCTTTATTATTTAATTCTGGTTATGCTGCAAACATTGGTATAATTTCAAGTATAGCCAACAAAAAAGATTTAATTCTCTCGGACAAGTTAAATCATGCCAGTATTATAGATGGAATAAAGTTAAGCGAAGCTAAATTTTTTAGATATAATCATTTAAATTATGAACAACTAGAAAATTATCTTATTAAAGAAAGAAATAATTTTGAAAAAGCAATTATAATAAGCGAGAGTTTATTTAGTATGGATGGTGATTTTGCTAATTTGGAAAAACTTATAGAATTAAAGAAAAAATATAATTGTTTACTAATGATAGATGAATCTCATTCGTTTGGTGTATATGGAAAAAATGGATTAGGGTTTTGTGAAGAAAAAAATCAACTACAAAATATTGATATTGTAATGAGCGGATTTGGAAAAGCCTGTGGTTCTGTTGGAGCCTTTTGCGTTGGAAATTCTTATTTAATAGATTTATTGATAAATAAGGCTAGAAGTTTTATTTTTTCTACAGCTTTACCACCTATAAATATAGCTTGGACCAATTTTGTAATAAAAAATATATTTCCAATTTATCAAGAAAAAAGGTTAAATCTGATAAAATTATCAAAAAAATTTAAATTAGACTTGGAAAATATAGGTTTTAAAAATAATAGTGAAAGTTTTATAATACCAATCATTTTGGACAATGAACAACAATTAAAAACTATTGGAAAAAAACTATTAGAAAATAATTATTATGTTTTACCTATAAGGTATCCGACTGTACCAAAAAATAGTCCGAGATTTAGGATATCTTTGACTACAGATGTTGAAGAGGCGGATTTGATAAATTTTGTAATAGCATTAAAAGAATTATAAATAATATTAATTTTATTCTTTAATGTATTTTTTATGTTTTTTGTTTAAGGTTTAACATTAAAATAGTCAGTGTGTGTAAGAATGACAAGATAGTTTTTATTATTGTTTATTCTTTAATTTTCAATTATTTACATCATTCCAGAGTACAATTTTTTAGCAATTTATTACTTAGAAATTGTTAGTCTGGAATCCAGGAATATAAAAAATATCAAATATAGAAAAATATTTTAAAGGTTTTTTATGTTATAGGATATGGAAAAATTATTAATATTCTTTTTTTCTATTAAAGTAATTTATTACTGGATTCCACATTAATATTTTTTAGTAAGATAAGGTTACAAGAAAATCTAATTTAAAATAACATAAATAAAGAGAAATCAACAAAATAAACACAAATAAGGAAAATATTAAAAAAATTATTTAATAATTTAATGTATAATGGGCAGCCTTAAATATATTTAAATTCTATTGAATTTAATATTTACAATATTATAATGCGAAGATTATTAATTAAAATTAAAAAGGAATAACTTGTTTTTTACAGAAAAAGAAAATTTAAAAGATATTATAAATACTATATTACCAAGTCCAAAAAACATAAAAAAATACTCGACCGGTTGGACTAATATTGTGATGGAGGCAACGGATAAAAATAATGAATGTTTTGTATTTAGATTTCCTAGAAATGATTTTTTTTCAAAGCAAATTGAAAAAGATGTTATAGCAAATAACTTTTTAAAAAGCAAAATTAATGCTTTTAAAACTATAGATTTAAATATCAAATATGACAGTAAAGCTAGACCTTTTAGTATTCACACAAAAATTGAAGGTGAAAGTCTAACTAATAGATTAAATTATCTAAAATTTGATGAAAAGTGTAAAATTATAAAAGAAATTGCTGAATTTTTATCAAAAGTACATTCAATAAAAGTTAATCTAAATGAAATTCCTGATAAATTAAATGTTAGACTTTCACATTTTTTGAATGAATTGGCAAAAGTAGATGATAATTATTATGATTATTCCCTGCAACAGGAAATGGAGAAAGAAGAAAATGAAAGTAATTTAGTATTTGTACACGGTGATTTGAATATTGGTAATATTCTTTTAAATGAAAATAACGAAATAGTTGCCTTTCTTGATTTTGCTTTTTTTGGTTTATCTGATATTTATTCCGATTTATCAAGAATATCCTGTAGGGTAGATGATGAATTTATGGATTTACTTATTAAGTTCTATGAAGAAATAAATAATATTGTTATAGATAAAGATAAATTAGAAAAAAGAAATAAAATGTGGAAATATGTGGAAGAACAATATATTATTTATATGAAGAAATATTTTCCAGAAATAGAGTTACCAAAAGAATAGATATTAGAGCTCCTATATAAAAAATTTGAAGTATTTTGAAGTAAGATTTGGAATTTTGTGGAAAATTTTTATACAGGAGATCTATTATTTCAACTTGTATTTTATATTTATTTACTATTTACCAGTAATTTTTCAGCCATTACTAAAGCTTCATTTGTAACATCTTCTCCGCTTATCATTTTAGCTATTTCAATTTTTCTAGTTTCACTGTTTAATTTTTCTATCACAGTATAGGTTTTATCATTTCTAACTTCTTTATAGATTTTTAAATGATTATCTCCTTTTGATGCCACTTGCGGTAAATGTGTAATTACAAGAACTTGTAAATTTTGACCTAATTTTTTTAGTCTTTCGCCTATTGCATCGGCAACCGCACCACTTACTCCAGTATCAATTTCATCAAAAATCAAAGTTGGTACAGATTTAATTTTAGATAAAACGACCTTTAAAGCTAACATAAACCTTGATAATTCACCACCAGAAGCAACTTTTGACAAGTCATCTAGGTTTGTACCTAAATTTATTGCTACTAAAAATCTTATACCATCAATACCAGCAGAACTCCAAGCATTTTCATTTAAATCTGCAAATTCAACTTCAAATCTAGTAGAAGACATTTTTAAAGGTATTAATTCTTCAATTAATTCTTTTTTTAACTTTTCTGCAACAGATTTTCTTTGAATTCTTAATTTTTCAGCTTCCTTTAAGTATTCATTTTTTAATTCTTTTGTTTTTATTTCTAAATCTCCAATTTCTACGTTTTGATTTTTTAATTTATTTAATTTTTGTTCCAACTCTTCCTTATAATCTGGCAAGATATCTGTTGTAATATTCAATTTTCTACATAATCCCCTAATAGCAAAAAGTCTTTCTTCTACATCGTTTAATGTTAATTCACTAAAATCTAAATTTTCATATATTATATTAATTTTATCCATAGCTTCATTAAATTCTATCAAACTTTTTTCAAAACTATCAATAATTTCTTCAAAAGCATTTTTTCCTTCTTCTATAATATTTTGACCAATATTTGTATTTCTTGATAGATGACCTTGAGCTGTTACTATAACTTTAGAAACAGAATTTTGTCCATCTACAAGCCCCTTAACATTTTCTAAAATATCCAATACTTTTTCTTTATTCATTAATAAAATTCGCTTTTCGTTCAATTCTTGCTCTTCGTTTTCTTGTATATTTATTTTTTCTATTTCGTCCAATATATGTTCTAAATATTCTATTTCTTGATTTATATTATCTTTTTGATTTAGTAATTCTAGCAATTGATTTTCTGTATTTTTCATATTATGATACAAAACAGCAACAATTTTTCTTTGTTCTCTCAAATTTCCATAGGCGTCTAGAATATCTCTATGAAAACTAGGATTTAAAAGTCCTCTCTGGTCATGTTGTCCGTGTATTTCAACTAATTCCTCTCCTACTTGGTTTAAAAAAGCTTGAGTTACTGGCACGTCGTTTATGAAAGCTTTACTTTTTCCATCATTATTTAAAATCCTTCTTAAAACTATTTCATTTTCAAAATCTATTCCTAAATCGTTGAGAAGTTTGTGGCATTTTTTATTATTTTCTATATTAAAAGTAGCTATAACACTACCCTGTTTTTCTCCATTTCTTAATAATCTTGCATTAGATCTCATACCTATGGCTAACGATAAGGCATCTAATAATATTGATTTTCCAGAACCAGTTTCACCAGTTAGTACGCATAGATTATTATTAAATTCTATATTAGCTTCATCAATTAAAACTATGTTTTTTATTATTAAATTCTGTAGCATTTGGTTTCAAAATATAATATTATTTGTAATAATATTAGTTGAATAAATTAAAATCAATAGAGATTAAATAAAAACAACACTACCCAATTATATATCAAATTATTAAATAATTAAAATATTTTTTATTTAATATTTTTATTATATAGGTTTATTTTGTTAATTTCTCTTTATTTATGTTATTTTAAATTAGATTTTCTTGTAAGTTTGCTTTACTAGAAAATCTTAATGTGGAATGATGTAAATAAAGGGAAATTAAAGAATAAACAATTATAAAAATAAATAAAAAATGCGCACGCACTATAAGGAAAATTAAAGTTAACAAAATTAATACTTACAAACTTTGAGTTAACGATTAAAATGGTATTGACTTTTATTTATCTGTAATTATTATGATGATCATATCATGAATATTCAATAGGAGAAAGCATTATGTGCAATATTAATATAAAAACACTAAAAGACATAGATAAATATTTTCAGCTTGGATATAAATATTATAGTGGCGAAAATATTCCCATCGATAAAAAACAAGCTTTTTTATACTTTAACTATTGCGCTCAGTTAGGAAATACCAATGCAATGAATATTTGTGGCATTATGTTATATAGAGGTGACGGAATTCTACAAAATAAAATTGCAGCATTAGAATTTTTTAAAAAATCATTAAACGAAGGAAATGTAAACGCAATGATATATTATGGGTTGTTTTTAAAAAATGGAGATTGCGGCTTAAAAAAGAATAAAGAAGAAGCTGAAAAATTTTTTAAAATAGCAGAAATTGGTTCTAATCCAAAAAATGCATTTTTTTATGCTGAAGAATTAGAAAAAAATTCTTACATAGAAGAAGCAATTTTGTTTTACAAAATGGCTGCTCAGGGTGGATATTTAGAATCTAATAAAATTATTGAAAATCTAGAAAACAAATTAAAGGAATTACGTAGTTTAGATCTTATTAATAATGAATTTTCAAAGAAAAATGAAAATAATGTTGCTTAATTTTTAAGCTAATATTAATTTTGTTTTTAAGTTAAAAATTTCTTTATTTTGATTATATAATTTCTATAAAAATAAAAGAATAGATGGTATTAAAGTTTGTTGAAAAAATAAATATAAAATCTATTATATTAAATAATAAAATATAAATTATTTATGTTAGACCATAACAATTTTGTATACCTTGCCTTAGGTTCAAATATAGATAATAAGATCAATAATATATTATTAGCTATTGAAAAACTCAAAACATATAATATAAAAGTTATTGAAATTTCACCAATATATGAAACACCTGCATTATTATTAAAAAATTCTCCAAGTGATTGGAATCAAACATACCAAAATTGCGTTATAAAAGTTGATACAAATATAGAACCTTTAGAATTATTAAAAATTTGCAAAAAAATCGAAACAGAATTAGATAGAGATTTTTCAAAAAAATGGGCACCAAGACCTATTGATATTGATATTATTTTTTATAAGAATCAAAATATAAATTTTGAAAATTTACAAGTTCCACACAAAGAAGTTTATAATAGAAGTTTTGTATTGGATCCATTATCATTTATTTATCCAGAAAAAGCAAAAAACTATTATAAAATAGGCCATCAACCTTTAATTATGGGGATTCTAAATATAACACCAGATTCTTTTTCTGATGGCGGAAAATATAATAATTTTGAAGAATTTACAAAAGTTTTTACAAGTTGGGAACAAAATCAAGTTCAAATTATAGATATAGGAGCGGAATCTACAAGACCGGGCGCAGAATCTTTGAAATTTAAAGAAGAATTAGAAAGATTAAAAAAGGTTTTTGATTTTATAAAAAATTATAAATTTAATGATATAAAACCGTTATTGAGTATAGATACATATCATTATAAAACAGCTGAAAAAGCTATAGAAAATGGATTTAGTATAGTAAATGATGTTTCTGGCCTCAAAGATGAAAATATGATTGAATTAGCAAAGAATAATAAAAATATAAAATTTGTTTTTATGCATAATTTAGGAATTCCAAGCGATAAAAAAGTAACAATTCCAGAATATAAAAATGTAGTAGAAGAAGTTGGAAATTGGTTGGAAAATAAATTAAATTTTTTAGAAAAAAATAACATAAAAAAAGAACAATTAATTTTTGATGTTGGTATTGGTTTTGGAAAAACTTCTTCTCAAGATTTGCAGTTGCTACAAAATATAAAAGAATTTCATAAATTCGGTATAAAAATTCTAGTTGGGCATTCTAGAAAATCTTTTATGAAGATATTTAGTAATACGGAAGTAAAAGATAGAGATTTTGAAACTGTAGCAATTTCTTTAAAATTAAAACAAAATGTTGATATTTTAAGGGTACATAAACCATTAGAACATAAAAGAGCATTTTTGGGATTTGACCATTTGGAAAATCAATTTGTATAAAATGTTTATATATCTACTATTTTGAAGATAAAATTTCTTAATCTTTTTTATTTTTACTGTTGTTTGTTCTTTAATTTCGTTTGTTTATATTATTTTCACTTTTTCTGTTCTCGTAATAAAGGTTGAAAAAAGTCTAAAAAAATTTAAAATTTTCGATTTCCAAAAGTTTAATAATGTATATTATGGTAACAACTCAACACTAACCACAAGTT
>CATOLK010000044.1 GCA_951801155.1 uncultured Rickettsiales bacterium
TTAAAAATATTCAAATATTATTGATATTTGAATATAGTTTTATGCAGGAGGTCTATTTATCAAACAATAAATATAAACTATACTTTTTATTTTTTTCTATTCTTTTCGATAAGCTACAATATAATATTTCGTTAGTGGTTTGATATAAACAATTCTTTATTAAACTATTAATATTTTCTATTAAGTATATTATGGTGTTGCAATATTTATATATTTAATTCATTTTATGTATATAATATTTTGTTTATTTTATTAAAATAAACTACCAAAGCAGTAATACTGATAATGAATCATTTAATATACGTTAATCTAAACGAACTAAAAATGAAAAAATCAAAAATTTTAATCACTAAATAAGTTAACTCAATTAAAAATCCAATATAAACTGACATCAAAAATATAGATTTGTCAGCAGGGAAATTCAATAATAAATTAATTAAACAATAAACTATAGCAAAAAAAGTTTTAAAAAATATAAAAAATGTTATTTAATTTAAATTAAAATAATCCAACAATATTTCCATCATTATCTATATCAATACTATTAGCAGCAGGGATTTTTGGTAGACCTGGCATAGTCATTATATTTCCAGCTAAACATACCACAAAACCAGCACCGGCTGAAATATTTACATCATTTATAGTAAAGTCAAAACCTTCTGGAGCACCTAAAAGTATTGGATTATCACTAAATGAATATTGAGTTTTTGCTATACATATTGGTAAATTCCCAAAACCATTTTCAGTGTATTGTTTTAATTTTTTACTAGTTTTTGTAGAAAATATAACATTTTTTGCTCTGTAAATTTCCTTTGCAATTATATTAATTTTTTCCTTTAAAGACAAATCTAAATCGTATAAAAATTTAAAAGTTTTATTATTATTTTCGATATTTTTTAAAACTTTATTAGCTAAATCTATTGCACCTTCACCACCTTTAGCCCAAGCTTCACAAATTGCAAAATCAATATTTAATTTTTCACAACTATTTTTTATAAAATCAATTTCTTCTTCTGTATCAAAATTAAATTTATTTAGGGCTACTACAACTGGTAAATTATATTTTTGTATATTTTCAATATGTCTTATTAAATTAGAGATTCCAATCTTTAAAGCATCGAGATTTTTACTTTCTAAACTATTTTTATCAATTCCACCATTATATTTTAATGATCTACAGGTAGCAACTATAACTACAGCATCAGGTTTTAAATTTGCTTTTCTACATTTAATATCCAAAAATTTTTCTGCTCCTAAATCAGCACCAAAACCAGCTTCAGTAACTACATAATCAGCAAGTTTTAAAGCTGTTTTTGTAGCAATTATACTGTTGCAACCATGGGCAATATTTGCGAACGGTCCTCCATGTATCAAAACTGGAACACCTTCAAGAGTTTGTACTAAATTAGGTTTTATCGCATCTTTTAATAATACAGCGACACTACCAATAGCATTAATATCTTTTAAAGTTATAGGTTTATCTTCATTATTATAACCAATAATTATTTTTGCTAAATTTTCTTTTAAATTATGCAAATTTTCTGATAAACATAAAATTGCCATAATTTCAGAAGCAACAGTTATCATAAAACTATCTTCCCTTATTTTTCCACTATCGTCACCAACTCCAACTATTATGTTTCTTAATGTTCTATCATTCAAATCTAAAACTCGTTTCCATACAACATTTTTAAAATTTAATTTATTCCCAAAATTAATATGATTATCAATTAAAGCTGAAATTAAATTGTGAGCAGTTGTAATCGCATGAATATCTCCTGTAAAATGTAAATTTATATCTTCCATGGGAGCAACTTGAGATAATCCACCACCAGTAGCTCCTCCTTTTATACCAAAACATGGACCAAGAGAAGGTTCTCTTAAGGCTAATATAGTTTTTTTATTCAATTTATTGAGAGCTTGTCCGAGTCCTATAGTTAATGTTGTTTTTCCTTCTCCTGCTGGAGTTGGGTTTATGGCTGTCATAAGAATTAATTTTCCATTTTTTTCACTTGAATTTATTCTGTTTAAAGCTTTTTGTGAAATTTTTGCTTTATAATTACCATATAATTCTAAATCTTCTTCGTTTAAATTTATTTTTTTGGCTATGTCTTTTATATTTTGTAATGTAAATTTTTTTGCTATTTCTATGTCTGTTGGCATATAATTGTATTTTTTTGTTAGTATTATAATTAATACTATACTAGTATTTTTAAAAGTCTATAAATAAAAATTTTCATTTTATTCTTAAACTTAAAAAATTAAATTTTCACAAATCAATCAAGACCTTTCTCCAATCGTTTTCAATCAACTCAAAGTTTAAACTAATTGGTTCATACGGTAACAAATCATTAATAATTTCCGGCCATTCAATCAAAGAAACATTATCAAAGGCATTTTCTAAATCAAGTTCATACAATTCTTCAGTATCTTTTATTCTATATAAATCAAAATGATAAATCAAGAAATCATTAGTTTGATAAGTTTTTACTATATTAAAAGTTGGGCTTGTTACAGTAACTTCCTGCTTATTTTGCTTTTTACAGAAGTAATTTACAAAACAACTTACAAAAAATGTTTTTCCAACACCCAAATCTCCATTTAACACTAAAATATCACCTTTTTTTATTTTTGATGCTACTAATTCAGCTAGATTCTTGGTATCTTCTTTATTTTTTAAGATATATTCTTTTAACATAATAAAATTTAAACCACTTGTTTAATTTCTTCTCTTATACAAATCTCATCAACAATTTTAAAAATTCTTTCTTCTGCATCCAAAACCGCTAAAGTTTTAATATTTTTTGCTAGAGATATTAATTGTTCATTATTTTTTATTAATTCAAGTAATGTTTTACTAAATTCTTTTGCTATAAAATATTTTTCTTCAAATACAAGTGCGGCATCATTTTTTTTATAAAAATTAGCATTATATAGTTGGTGATCATTGGTAACATTTGGAGAAGGAAAAAATATAACTGGTCTTCCTATTATAGCTAATTCACTAGCTGTTCCAATCCCAGATCTACAAATCACTAGATGACTTTCCAATATTTTTTCTGGCATATCGTTGAAAAACATTTTTACTTCATTTTCTATATTTAAATTATCGTAAAATGATTTAACTTTTTCCAACTCTTCTTCTTTTTTTACTTGATGGTAAATTTTTAAATTATTTCTAATATTTTTGTCAAAATAATCAAATACTTCTAAAAATGCATCACTAAAAAAACTTGCACCACCGGAACCACTTGTTATTAGGATTTTGAATTTTTCATTTTTTTTAGGTAAAAAGTATTCGCTGTCATATAGTTTTCTGATTTCTTCTTTTACTGGTACTCCAGTAAAGTATATTTTATTACTATAATTTATTTTTATGCCGTATATTTCCTGAAAGGATGTAAAAAGATATTCTGCATCTTTTAAAAAAAAATTATTTATTTTTCCAATAAAAGAATTTCCTTCGTGTAATAAAATACTCTTTTTTGTAAATTTTGAAGCTAATAAAACTGGCAAAGTAGTATAGCTTCCAAAACCTATTATGACTCGTGGTTTAAAACTAAAAATTATTTTTAAAGATTGTAAAAATCCAACAAAAATATTAAATAAAGATTTAAAACTTTTTAAAGTACTTCCACATTTTATAATTTTGTAATTTATATTTTTACCAATTAAGTATTTTTCTATTTTATCATTTCCAACAACTAATACATTAATATTGTTTTTTATCAAATATTCAGCCGTAGCTATTGCTGGATTTATATGTCCTCCAGTACCACCAGTAGAAATTATAACTCTCTTTTCCATATTTTAGCCTTTTATAATCTTAAAATTAAACATATTTTTATATAAAATAATACAAAATAAAATATTATAGTCAATATATTTATTATTTTGAGCTAAAAAAATATTTATAGCGCCATAAATTCTATTTATTTGCTTTTTACTGACAATATCAGTGCTCAATTCCTCTTTTTTTCTAGCCTTTACTTCAAATATTACTAAATTATCTCCTTTTGATGCAATAATATCAATTTCACCAAGTTTTGTTTTAAATCTTCTTGCTATTATTTTATATCCAATAAAAAAAAGATATACTATCATTATATATTCAGAAAAAAGTCCATACTTATAGGTATTATTTTTCATCTTTATAAAAATTACTTATATTTATTAATTTGTCAAAATAACTTGGATCTTTATAATTTTTATCCAGATATTTTATTTTTTCGGAAAAATTCTTTTTATTTATATAAAAATCCCTATTTACTTTTGAATTTGTTAAATTTATTAAATATAACTGTCCTCTTAAATCTGGCGGAATAGTATTCCAATAGCTACCAATATGAGCAAAATCCAATAAATAAATTTTATTTTCAGAGTTTAAATCAAATATATTTTTATCATAAAGTTCAAAATTATCAAAATTTTCTTCTATAAAATGAAAAAATATATCCCAAAACTCTCTAGTAGAATATTTTTTTATTAATTTTTCTAAATTTTTACCACTATATACCAATTCTTTACTTCTTAAACTAACTTTTTCTTTTAATTCGTTTCCATAACATTCTTTAAAAATATCCCAAAATATATTATCTATATTTATTATTTGTTTATTTTTAAATATTTCATTATTTTCCAAAAAATATGTTTTTCCGATACAAGAACGACCAAAAAATATCAAAAATTTAGGCGCTTTATTAATAAATCTATACATTGCATCTTCATTCATATATTTTTTTGCAATATTATATTTATTATATTTTAGTAATTCATTAATTGAAGTACTGGAAATATTACTAAAAATATCCTTAGTCGGAAAAAACATAGTCTGTATATGATTATTTATTTCTTTATTCAAAAAATCTAACTTTAATTCATATTCAGCATCAACTGAATTTCTAATTCCTCTAACTATATAATTTATATTATTATTTCTACAATAATCTGCTAATGTTATATTTTCGGCAATATCATACTGTATTTTGTAGGGCGTTAAATGGTACGAAATTCTATTAAAATCTATATTTTTGGAAACATTTCTACCTATTGCAACCTTTACATTATTTTTTCCAAAAATCCTTTTTGCTTCGTTATATAAACTTAAATGACCATAATGAAATGGATTTGCTGAAGTTGTTACAATTGCTTTCATTTTTTATCTTGATTTTTAATTTCTATAACTCTTGTACCTGAAAAAAGATCATATATTGTTGTTTTTTCTTTAGTTATTAAAACTGGTACTATAATTGCAAATGGTATGATAATTGGCATTTTACTCAAAGAAAATACCAATACACGGTCCACGATATTTATTGTGTCCAATTTTTTACTATCTTTTTTTATAACACATAAATTAAATATTTGTTGTCCCAATGTTGCTTGTTTTTTTGTCATTAAAAACCCTATATTATATATCATCGGAACTATAAAAAATAAATATAAGTAACCTTTATTTTTTGTTAAAACATCAACTATAATTTGTTGTTTTTCTTTTTCAGTGGGTTTTTTAAGTGTTTTTTTTATGTCAAAAAATTCTTTATTTTTTTCACTAATTTCTATAAAATCATCTTTTTTATTGTCTTTTATTAGTTTAATATGTTTATTATCAATGGTAATTTCATTACTAGTAAAACTATTTATACTTTCTTTAATGGTTCCACTTAAAGTTAAAAATAATACTATAGCAACTATAAACGCATTTATTAAAAAATCTATTATAAAAGCGGCAAGTCTTTTTATTGGATTTGCAAAGCAAATCTCATAATTTTCAGATTTTTTTTTAAAAATCTTAAAAAATCTACTAAAATCAATTTTTGACATAAAATAAAAACTTTTTATTATAAATTAATATTATTATATATAAAAAAAATATTTTTTCAAGCATTTCTTTATTATTGTACCAGTATTGATAATCAACCAGTTTATTTCCAATCATTCTTTATTATCAAGTAGAATATGTTAATATATTTTATAAAACAATAAATATAAACTATGTTCTATCACTTCTTTTGATTTACTATATCTTTTTTTTTGTTTTACTTTGGCAAACTTTAGTTGAACGTAAATTAAAATGATTAATTAAACTTATCATTTTCTAGCCTTGTTTTCCATTGAATCTAGCTAAATAATTTCTTATTAAAAATATTTACATTTAATTCCTTCTGTGTAAATAATATTTTATTTGTTTTGTTAATAAAATAATTTATTAATAATAATATGTCATTAATGGAGAAAATTTAAAGGTAGGTTATTTAAGTGGTAATTTCGCGCAATAAAATAAAAATATGTTGATTTTTAATAAATAATATATATTAATATTAATATAATTTATAAAAATTAATTTTGGAGAGTTTATGTCAGATAGTAGTTTAGAGCAAAAAGTCTTAGAATATAAAAAAGCTGCTGATAAAGGAAATATTGATGCTATGTATAATTATGCCACAATGTTAAAAAATGGAGAAGGGGTTGCAATGAACAAAGAAGAAGCGGTAAGATATTATAAGATGGCAGCTGATAGTGGTGATGTTGATGCTATGTTGGGCTATGCTTGGATGTTAGATGAAGGAGATGGAATTGAAGTAGATAAGAATGAGGCAATAAAATATTACAAAATGGCGGCTGATAAAGGAAATATTGATGCTATGTATAATTATGCTGTTACAATGTTAGAAAATGGAGATGGAATTGAAGTAGATAAAAATGAGGTAGCAAAATATTACAAAATGGCGGCTGATAAAGGATACACTGATGCTATGAATAATTATGCTATAATGTTAGAAAATGGAGAAGGGGTTACAATGAACAAAGAAGAAGCGATAAGATATTATAAAATGGCCGCTGATAAAGGAAATATTGATGCTATGTATAATTATGCCACAATGTTAGAAAATGGAGATGGAATTGAAGTAGATAAGAATGAGGCAATAAAATATTACAAAATGGCAGCTGATAAAGGACACACTGATGCTATGAATAATTATGCTGCAATGTTAGAAAATGGAGAAGGGGTTGCAATGAATAAAGAAGAAGCAGCAAGATATTATAAGATGGCAGCTGATAAAGGAAATATTGATGCTATGTTGAGTTATGCTTGGATGTTAGATGAAGGAGATGGAATTGAAGTAGATAAGAATAAGGCAATAAAATATTACAAAATGGCTGCTGATAAGGGGCATGTTGGTGCTATCTATAATTGTGCTGTAATGTTAGAAAATGGAGAAGGAGTTAAAAAGAACGAAAAAGCAGCAATAAAATATTACAAAATGGCTGCTGATAAGGGACATGTTGGCGCTATCTATAATTGTGCTACAATGTTAGAAAAAGGAAGAGGGGTTAAAAAGAACGAAAAAGCAGCAGTAAAATACTACAAAATAGCTGCTAATAAAGGACACATCGATGCCATGTATGATTATGCTAATATATTATATGAAGGACTTTTAACTCAAAAAAACAGAAAAGAAGCAGCAAGATATTACAAAATGGCCGCTGATAAAGGAAATATTGATGCTATGTTTAATTATGCTGTAATGTTAGAAAATGGAGAAGGGCTTACAATTAATAAAGAAGAAGCAGCAAGATATTACAAAATGGCCGCTGATAAAGGAAATATTGATGCTATGTATAATTATGCTAATATATTATATGAAGGACTTTTAAATCAAAAAAACAGAAAAGAAGCAGCAAAATATTATAAATTAGCCGCTGATAATAATGATGTTAGAGCTATGCTTTGTTATGCTAAAATGTTAAATAAAGGAGAAGGAATACCAATGGATAATAAAGAGGCAGCAAAATATTGCAAAATGGCTGCTGACGAAGGTAATTTTGAAGCTAAAAAACTCTTAAGAAATATTAACAAAATTAATTTTTTAAAAAGTAAAGGATATGAAAACCCTGAAAAATTAGGTAAAGGTGGTTTTGGTGAAGTTTATAAAATGAAAAAGGATGGTGAATCATATGCTGTTAAAATTCCAATTATAAAAGAAGGAAATGTGAAAACATTTAAACAATTAAAGAAAGATAAAGAATTACAAACACTGATTGATTTGTCTGGTGGGGGTCATACAAAAAAAATTGATGAATTCAATATAATGGAAAAAGGAGAAAAAAAGATATACCAGATAGAAATACTTAAATTGAGGGAAAAAGATGATTTATCTAAAATTTTAGAATCAAAAAAAAATATACCTAAAATTAGTTTCATTTCACAATTAGCAGTAGCTTATAAAAAATTACACTCAAACGGGATTGTTCATGGGGATATTAAGCCAGAAAACGTATTGTTTAATAAAGAAAATAAAAGAGTAAAAACTGCTGATTATGGATTAAGTGGAATTGGAAAAATTGATTGTGCAGTTGGAACACCATTTTATATGGCACCTGAAGTTTTTAATGGGTATGTTGATGAAAAAAGTGATGTTTATTCTATGGGAATTATGTTTCTTGAAATTCTTACTGGTAAAATAGATATAGATTTAATGGCACTTGGAAATTTAAAACTTAATTTATCTGATATATGCAATTGTCGTAGAAAAAAAATAATAAATAATGAAAAATTAAAAAAGCTAATAAATAGAGTTTCTATGAAAGATTTATTTTCTTCCATAAATGTTGATGAAAATAATATAGGAAAAATACAAGAAGAACTTGTAGAATTAATTGCCGGAATGCTTGAAAAAGATTCAAGAAAAAGATTATCATCAAACCAGGTGGCTGAAAAATGTGGTGAAATATTTAAAATTTGTAATTTGAGTAAAACAGAATTAG
>CATOLK010000045.1 GCA_951801155.1 uncultured Rickettsiales bacterium
TACCAATATCCTTTTTCTATATTAAAGTAATTTATTACTGGATTCCAGATTAACAATTTCTAAGCAATAAATCACTAAGAAATTGTACTTTGGAATGACGCAAATAACGGAAAATTAAAAAATAACTAATCATAAAAATAAATAAATTGAAAAATATTCAAATATTATTGATATCTATATATAGTTTTATGTAAGAGGTCTATTATTACTATTGTTTATATTTTCTTTATAGATTAATATTGTCGCTATTAGTTTTATTTCTAATATTTCCGATATTAACAATATTAAAAGTAAATCTAAAATGAGCAAAGCCGTGAAGCTTACAAAATTTATTTTTACTTGCAATTTATTAAAATATAATATAATATCTATTATGTAGATAAATCTATTTAACTATTATTTATTTAATTATAAAGGAATAAAAAATGACAGATGAAAAATTTGAAACAAATAAAATATTAGAAATTTTAGAAAAAATATCTAATAACGAAATAGATAAAAATTTTGTACATCCCACATTTAAATTTTCTTCAACAAATACTAATTTTGAAGACAACGAAGAGGAAATCAATGAAGACTTGAGGACAGAAATAAATGATTATATTTCTGCAATCAATAATTACTGTTCTAAACTTAATGAATATAATAAAGAAGAACATACCAAAGAGGAAAAAGAAAGTATTAGCGAAGAACTGAAACAAATAGAAACAAATTTTTGCATATTAGAATTACAATTAAAGCAAGAAAAAAAATATAAAGGTTTTGGAAAAAAATCATTGATAAATTTTTACTATAAACTAGCTCTATTAGATAGAAATGAAAATTTAGAAATAAGAGAAAATATAATGGAAAAAATAGGAATAAATGATTTAGCATTTTATGTTTATATTGACAATATTAGATATGATTTTTTATTTACAAAAGATAATATTACTATGTTAGATTATTCAACAGGAAATACTTTATCTATAGACTATTATGATAAAAGAATTATTTCTTTTGTTTTTAAGAAAATGGGAATTCCCAAAGAAAAATACTTTTGGGAAGAAAATCATATTTTTATAAAAAATAAGAATGGTTTAAGTATATGTAATGTAATGTTAAAGAATATATACAATGCAGCAGTTGATAAACGGTGTTTAATTGATGAATTTCAATTCCATCTCTCAGAATATAACTTAAAACCAGAAGAACCATTTATCAAAGCTATTTGTGAAAGTGGCAATAATATTGATATATTTAAATATGTTCTTTTAAATAAATATTTAGATAAATATAATCCTGATATTTTTGCTGCTGCTTGTTTTGGTGGTAATACTGAGATGGTTCGTGTTTTAGAGCAACAAATAGGAAATATAAATGATTTAAATAATAATCTAAAATTTAATATTTTAAAGCAAGCCTGTGCTGGTAATGACTATAGAATAGTTGAATATTTAATTAATAAATATTTTGGAGATACTCAAGGTATTCTTTTCTTAGAAAATAACGGAAAAATACGTGAATTATTTGAAGTTATAAAATATCCAACAATAGCTATTTTTCTATTGAAAGAAACTAAATCCAAAGGATTAATTAATAATAATTTTTTAAATAGTACATTCTTTTATACAGTAATGAATGAACATACAGAAATAGCCGAATTATTACTTTCACAACCAGGTGTAGAAATAAATGGAAAATCTAGTTGGGAAAATGCTCCACTTATTTATGCTGCAAGAGATGGAAAGATAGAAATAGTTCAACTATTAATTTCAAAACAAGATATAGAAATAAATGTAAAAGATAGATGGGATGGAAATACTCCACTTCATTTTGCTGTAAAAAGTAAAAATACTGAAATGGTTCAACTATTACTTAAACATCCAAAAATAGACGTAAATGCAGAAAAAAATAGAGGATGTACTCCACTTCATGATGCTGTAAGAGACGGACATGTAGAAATAGTTCAATTATTACTTAAACATCCAAAAATAGAAATAAATACAAAAGATCATCTTGGATATACTCCACTTTGTAATGCTGCAATAGATGGACATGCAGAAATAGTTCAACTATTATTATCAAATGAAAACTTAGAAATAGAAGATGAATTTCTTATGGATAGAATAACAAAAATGGCCAATTCAAATAAAGAAATAAAAAATGCATTAGATATTTATAAACTAAATAGACAAAAAAAACAAACACAATTAATAAAAACTCTTACTGATAATCTTGATAGTGCTAATAATACTAAATCTTCTAATGATTTTGGATGTTGTTTACTTGTTTAAAGTTTTAATAATTTAAAAAATATATATTTGTATAATTTCAGATTAGTTATTAATTAATGGTAAATTTTTAAATAATTTTAATCTGAAATTATATAAATAAAAAAATAAATAAGTTATAAATAAAAATTAGTAAATGTTAATATTATTTTAATATAAGTGTGTTTATGCTATAAATATGTTTATAAAAAATTTTTAATATAATAATATTATAAGTTTTATCTATCTATTGATTATTTAAGATAAATTGAGAATTATGATAAAATATATGGAAATAAGGAAAATTTTTCCCAAATGATATGAATCAGTGCAAATGGTAAAAATTTACTTGATTTTTTTAAAAATTAAGTATATAATATAATATTATATATTTGTAAATATTTGTAATGACAGAAGTAATTTTAAAAACAAGCTTAGGAAAATTAAATTGTAGATATTCACATAGTTTAAATATAAATGCTCCAGTTGCAATAATAGTTGGTAGCAACACGGTTGATTTTGAGGCAAAAAAGAAAATGTACGAGGATGCAACTAATGCTTTGTTTGATGTATTTGTAAAAAATGGATTTTCTACATTAGAATTTAATTTCAGACAAGTAAAAAGTGATAAAAAGGATTTAGATGAAGATACCATTAACTTATTGGATTTAACCGCGGTTTTAGATTGGTTACATACAAAAAATATTGAAAGTAAAGGGTTTTGGGTATGTGGTATTGATGTAGGCGCTTTTTCAGCTTTACATTTAGTAATGCGTAGACCTGAAATTGAAAATTATATTCTTCTTTCGCCGATAATAAAAAGAAATGACTTAAGTTTTGTAGTTCCCTGTACAGCTTCTGGATTGTTAGTGAGGGCTGGGGAAGATTTGAGATTTTTAGAAGAAGATTGTTTAAGCTTACAGGAAAAACTCATTACAAAAACAGAATCTAAAATTAAATATATAACTATTTATAAAGCGGAAAGAAATTTTGATACAGAGATTGAACAACTAAAAAATGAAATTTCTAATTATATTAAGGAAAAAATTTATGAGGATTATAAAAATTTAAGGCTTACCAAAGCCAATAAAAGAAGAAGAAGAAAAAAAAGAGTGGTTGAAGATGAAAAAATAAGTTATTTAAATCCAATAAAAAGTTTGGATATTGATAATATTTAATAAATAAAGAGGTTAATAATGAATAGGGATTATTTAAAATCAAATTGTGTAAAATTTCTTTTAGGAATATTGATTTTGGCATTCATATTGTCAAGTATTAGTGGAATTTTGTTTATGACAAATAAATATAATATTATTAATATCGATGGTAATAAAGTAAATATTAATGAATTTATTAATGTTGTGAATAATGAAAAACGATCAATTTATTCTGCAAATCAAAATAAAGAAACTTTGGATTTTTTAAATTCTAGAAATTTTTTATTTTTGACTATTGATAAAATGATAAATTCCGATATTCTTGATTTGGAAATCAAAAATTTTAAATTAAAAAAACCAGAAGAATTAATATTAAATACTATAGTGAAAGAAAGTTATTTTTTTACGAATGGAAAATTTGATTTAAAAAAATTTCACAGCATGTTAAAAGGTTTAAATATTAGTGAAAAACAATATATAGAAACCGTTCAGAGTTCTGAAAGTATTAGTTTTTTGTTGGCTTCCATTGTTGATAATATTAAAATTAACGATAAATATATTGATGATATTTTTGAAATTACTAATAGTTATAAAAATATAGATTTATTTAAAATTAATAAAGATAAAATTAAAGTAAAATTGGATAAAATTGAAAATTCGGAAATAGAAAATTATTATACTAATAATATAATAAAATTTATAATCCCGGAACAAAGAAAGATAGATTATATTAAAATTGAGAATTTCAAGGAAGATGATATTAAAAAATTGGAAGATTTATTATTAATGAGTAATAATTTAAGTGAAATTGCAAAAGAATTTAATATTAAAATTAAAACTTACGGTTATGTTGATTTAAATAATATAAATGAAAAAAATACAGAAAATATTAATAATATAATCAATGCTTTTAGTTTTTCTTTAAATGATTTTTCAAATATTGAAAAAAATGATAATAGTATATTTGTTTTTTCTGTTACTGATATCAAAAAAGAATATACAAAAAATTTAGAAGAAAGTAAAGCAGAAATTGTAAATATTATAACTGATGAAAGAAAAAATGAACAATATAAACAAATAGTTAAAGATTATATAAATGAATATAAAAATTCTAATTTTAATGATACAATTATAAAAGATAAAGGTTTTTCTGTTAAAAACTTAGATGTTTATAGAAATGATGTAAATTTTGATGTAAATTTTATTAATGAAGTTATTACTACAAAAGATAAAAGTATCACGGAAGTGTACTTAGATAATAATGATATATATTTCGGATATGTTAAGTTGACAAAAAAGATAAATGAAGACAATGAAAACTTTGTAAATAAAGATATTGTAAGAGAAAGTGTATATTCTAGTATAAATAGAACTATTCAACAAGAATATTCTAAATATTTAAAAAATACAAAACATAAAGTTAAAGTTAATTATAAATTACTAGATCTAATAAAATAATGAGGTATAAAGTAGTTCTTGAATATGATGGAACTAATTATGGTGGTTGGCAAAAGCAAAAGGATAAATTGGGTATTCAGGAAGTAATTGAAGAATGTGTTTTTTTGTTTTCTGGAGAAAAAGTAGAGGTTGTTGCTTCTGGTAGAACAGATACGGGTGTTCATGCCATAAATCAAACAGTCCACTTTGATCTTACAAAAAAATACGAAGAGGGAGTTGTAGTAAATGCTTTAAACTTTTGGTTTGGAAAAAGAAATAGAAATATAATACTGGAATGGCAAAAACAAAATAATAATCATTTTTCTAAACCTTTTTTGCAACAAGATATAGTGGCTAAAGATTGTAAAATTGTAGATAATGATTTTCACGCTAGATTTTCTTCTAAAATGAGATACTATAAATATATTATTTTGAATAGAAAAGCTCCATCGGCACTTTGGCAAAATAAAGCTTGGCACATAAGAAAAAAATTAAATATTGAAAAAATGCAAGAGGCAAGTAAATTTATTCTTGGAAATCATGATTTTTCAAGTTTTCGTGATAGCCAATGTCAAGCAAAGAGTCCTATTAAAACTATGAGTAGTTGTAATATATATAAAGAAAGTGAAGAATTGATTATTTTTGAATTTTCTGCAAAATCTTTCTTATATCATATGATTAGAAATATTGTTGGAACATTGAGGGATGTTGGTATAGGAAAAATAACAGTTGAAAATTTTAAGGAAATTTTAGAGGCCAAAGACAGAAGAATGGCAGGGGAAATGGCGGCAGCCTGTGGTTTGTACTTAGTTAATATTGATTATTAAAGAATTTTAAAAAATTAATTATAGTTTTTATGCGATATTTTTGGATAAATAAACAAAAAAATTCAAATTTGATAATATTTTTTAGTGGTTGGGGTATGGATGAAAAATCTGTATTTCTAAACTATGAAAATTTTGATATTGTTATTTTTTATGATTATAAAGATATTATAATTGAGAATAACTTAATGGAAGAATTTTTAAATTATAAAAGTGTTTATTTGATAGCCTGGTCAATGGGCGTTATAATGTCAACTTTATTGATAAAAAAACTTAATAATATAAAAAAATCGATAGCAATAAATGGAACTTTAAAAATAATTGATGATAAGTTCGGTATTCCAATAAAAATTTTTAATTCAACATTAAATAATTTAAATGAAGTTACTATCCTATCTTTTTTTAATAATATGGGTTATAAAGACTTTAAAATACCAAATAGAAATTTTGAATCACAATTTATAGAACTAAAATCCATAGAAAATTTCTACAAAAATAATAATTTTAATGCTAATTTTGATAGGATTTTAATTGGAGAAAAAGATATCATAGTTCCCTATAAAAACCAAAAAAGAGCTTGGGAAAATAAAAATTTTATAACAATAGATGGAGGTCATTATATTTTTAATAAATTTAAAAAATGGGAAGAGATTATAAAATGTTAGATAATGAAAAATTTAACAAAAATTTGTTTAAATACAATTTAAATGCAAATATTCAAAAAAATATAGCAAAAGAACTTATAGAATTAGTTTGTTTAAGTGCCGGAAATAGGTTTAATAAAGTATTCGAAATTGGTTGTGGTAGTGGATTTTTGACTGAAAAAATTTATAGTAATTTAAAATATAAAGAACTTATATTAAACGATATAGTTGAAAATTCAGAAGGTTATGTAAAAAATTTTAGTAATAATTTTATTTGTGGAGATGTTGAAAAAATTATAATACCAAATAAATTAAATCTAATTATTTCAAGTTCGGTTTTTCAATGGTTAAAGAATTTTGAAAATTTTGTAAAAAAAATTTACGATAGTTTAGATGATGGTGGAATTTTTGCTTTTTCAATGTTTATAAATGAGAATTTTAATGAAATTGATATTCTTGGAAATTGTTTAAAATATCTTGATAATAATTATATTTTAGAATTATTGGAAAAAAATTTTAATATATTGTTTTTTAAAGAAAAAAAAACTGTTTTAAAATTTAATAATTCTATTGAAATTTTGCAGCACATCAAAAATACTGGAGTTAATGCAATAAATAAAAAAAAATTAGAAAAAAGTAAAGTGCAAAAGTTTATTGAAAGCGGTAATTTAAATTTAACATATAATTATAATTTTGTAATAGTTGGAAAAAATGTTAATTAAACTTCTTAAATAAAAAATTACATAAATATAAAATAATTTAAATAATTTTTGCACCGCTAAAAGTACTTAATATTTTATCATCTAAACTGGTTTTCTCTTGTTGATGAACAGAGTTTTGATTATTTTGTAATCTTTTTACTAATTCGCTTATTTCTGGAATTGAACTTCCGTAACAAATTTTCAATAATAATACCTCTATAAAATTTTTCTGGTTATTAATAATTTTAATTTCATTAATACTTTTTATTATAAATTGCCAAATTCTAAATAAACCTGCAACCTTTATTTTTTTATAATTTTCTTCTAACCAATTCTTTTGAAATGTAGATAAATTTTCAATTTCCATAGAATTATTTTTCATAAGTAATTGATGTGTTATATCCAATAAATCATTTAAAAATACATTGCAATCAACTATAGTATTGTAAATTTCACCAAATAATTTTAAAACAGCTTCAACATCATTTTTTAATAATAAACTATATAATTCATAAATTTTTTCTTTTCCACCAACACCTAAAACATCAATTACAGTTTCTTCACTAATTTCTTTTGAAAAATTATTAAATGAAATAACCCTATCCAACAAAGATAATGAATCACGAACTGAACCTTCAGCTGCATTAGCTATAATATTTGCTCCAGTTTTATCTAAAACATAATTTTCCTTTGTTGCTATATTTATTAAGTGTTCAGCTAATACATTTTGTGGAATTTTATTTAAATCAAACCTTATACATCTTGATAAAATTGTAATTGGAACTTTTCTAATTTCAGTAGTTGCGAAAATAAATTTAACATGTTCTGGTGGTTCTTCAAGTGTTTTTAATAAAGCATTAAAAGCACTATTTGATAACATATGAACTTCATCAATTATATATATTTTATATCTTGACGAAATCGGGGCATAATTTATATTTTCAATAATATCTCTAATATCATTAACACCGGTATGACTTGCAGCATCAAATTCTATAACATCTTGATCTACGCCATTAGCAATTGCTTTACAATGACTACATTCTAAACAAGGTTCCATTGTTTCTTTACCATTTCCATCTTTACCTATGCAGTTTAAAGATTTTGCTATTAATCTGGCAGTCGTTGTTTTCCCTACTCCTCTTATTCCCGTGAGAATAAATGCATGGTGTATTTTGTTTTTTTGTATGGCATTTGTTAATGTTTTTACTAATACATCTTGCCCTATTACATCTTCAAATTTTTGTGGCCTGTATTTTATAGCTAAAACTTTGTAATTCTCTGTCATTGGTCTTTATTTAAACATTTGGTTTAAATATAATTTTTTTGTTAGTTAAAATCAAGAAATATTTTTAAACTAATATTAGACCTCCTTCATAAAACTATATTCAAATATCAATAATATTTGAGTATTTTTAAATTTATTTATT
>CATOLK010000046.1 GCA_951801155.1 uncultured Rickettsiales bacterium
ATTTTCTTGTAAGCTTGTCTTACTAGAAAATCTTGATGTGGAATCCATTAATAAATTACTTTAACATAAATAAATAAAAATCAAAGAAATAACACATCTAATAAAAAAGAAAGATATAAAAATAAAAATAGTTTTACGCAAGAGATCCATTACATTATTATTGAAGATTTTATTATTTTTGTAATAACTCTGAAGAGTATTTAAGCAAATATTACTAAAACCTATTACATTTGTTTTTAGCGGTATAAATTTAGTTTTTAATATTTCTTTACTGTTTATTTCTAGGCTCAATATATTGTCTATTCTATAGTTATTCTTAATATAACCTTTATTGATTAGGTTAAAAAGAGTATGTGATATTTTATGGGGTAGGTTAATTAGCATTTCAATTACAGTAGAAAAAGAACTAATGATGTAGGTATATTAGGTTAGAATAAATAAAGAATATCCATTTTAAAAATTCTTTATTTATTTCTAAAGTGATTAACTTATTATTTTGATTTTTACTTAAAAAGAACATAAAAAATGACCTGTACAACTACAGGTCTTTTTAAAAAAATAAAGGAAAAAAATAAAAAACAAACACTATTTTTGTCTTTCAAAGAAATTATAAAAGATTTTTTTTTAAAAGTCAAGTGATTTTATATAAAAAAATACAATTTTTTTATATTTACTTTTACCATATAAATCAACTATAAAACAACTTTTAGTATATTTTTTATACAAATATTTTCATTTTATTTTTAACTAAATAGTTTAATATTTTATAAGTCTTCATTCCTTTGGAACCTTTTATAAAAACCAAATCTTTATCATTTAAAATCTCCTTAATATTATTAATCAAATCGTCTATACCTCCAAAATGGAGTGTTCGTATATTTTCATCCTTCAAAGAATTACTAAGTAATTTCATATTTTCACCTGTAGTTATCAATAAATCAACTTTATTATCTACAAGATATTTTTTCAATGATAAGTGGAATTCTTCAGTTTTTTCTCCACATTCTAACATATCTGCCCATATACAAACTTTCCTAGTATTTTTGCCCTGTTTAAAAATATTGTCCATCAAATTAAGCCCAGTTATAAATGTTTCTGGAGCAACAGCATTATAGGAACCATTTATTAAAGTTAAGTTTATATTTTTTCCATTGAATTCGTAATCGGTATATTCTATATTATTTCTTCCTCTTGTGCTTTCTATAGTTGAAAAACTTTCTAAAATTTTATTTATATCGATTTTTAAGTATAAAGCAGCGGCCAAAATTGCCATACAATTATAGGCTATATTATAATCTATATTATTCAGAGTGCAATTATATACTTTATTTTCAACTATATATTCAACTTTTGCTAAATTATTTTCGATTACATGTTTTTTAAGCACTACGTCGGCATTTTCATCAATTCCAAAAGTTATAATATTTTTTATATCACAATTTTCTGCTTGTTTTTTGAGGAATTCAAACCATTTATTATCTAAATTCAAAATTACAGCTTTTGTATTATTTTTATCTATTATTTTTGATTTTTCTATTGCTATTTCTTCCTCATTTTTAAAATTGCCTAAATGAGCAGGTTTTACATTGAGAATTACAGCTATTTCTGGTTTTAATAAATTTCTAATTACATCCATTTCTCCATAGGTATTCATTCCCATTTCGCAAATACAATATTCCATATCCTTTGGAATATTAGAAAGTGTTGTTAAAATTCCATTATAATTATTAAAACTATGTTGACTGCAAAAACTTTTACCTAAATTTGAAAAACAATGATAAAATGCATCTTTTGTAGAAGTTTTTCCAACACTTCCTGTTATACCTATAATATTACCTTTAAATCTTGCTCTGGAAAAAATTGCAAGTTTTTCAAAAGCTTTTACCGTATTTTTTACTAATATTATTCTTGGGTTTTGTTTTACATCATCAGGAATATATTCAGCCAAAATTACTGTTGAATTATCATTTTCTAAAGTATCTTTTATAAAAAAATGGCCATCTGTATTTTCTCCTTTTCTAGCAACGAATAAAGAATTTTCTGTTGTCTCTCTATTATCAAAAACAACATTATCTATATTGAAATTATAACTTTTATCAATATAAACTAATTCTTCTCCTAATGCTTCAATTAAATTTTCTCTATTGTATAACATAACTCAATTTTTTAACAAATTAATTAAATTAAAAACCAAATCTCAAACCAGCATAAATATCTTGTGCTTTTTGATTGAGTTTTACTAAATCACTTCCATTTTTTACTTTTAATTCGCCCATGTCAACATATCTATAACCAACATCTAAATTAGCCGTATTAAATAAAGATACATTAACACCAAAACCGGCATTCCAAGTAAAATTGTCTTTATTATCAATTCCTGAGCAACCTGAAAATTTAGTGTTACCAACACCACCATTAATGTAAAGTTTTAGCAATGGTATGTCCAAAAAATTATAATAGACATTTCCCATTATATTTTGTGCATTTATTTTTTTTGATTTTGGATTTTCATAGGTTGTAAAATTGTATCTGTAAGCGTATTCTGCTTCAAATCTAAAACTTAATAATCTTATACCGGCATTGATTGAAGCGAATGGTTTACCACTTTTTGTATCTAATTTTATTTGATTTATTTTATTGTCTTTATTTGTAGTATTAAGTCCACCTCTTATTCCGTAATAAATTCCAGCTGGTAAAATGGCATTTGCTTTTACAGGAACAAGCATGGTTAATGTTAAAATTAGTAATATATTTTTTAATTTTGTCATGACTATTTAATATTTTTATAAATATATGCTATTTTTAATAATTTAAAATTGAAAAGTCAAGAAGGTTGTAAAATTAAGTGATACTACCTCATAAATACATATTGCTTTTAAAAAAAATATTTTCTATTATTCAATCAATATTAATCAAAAGAACAATAGAATGTACAACAGAATAACAAGCGACTTAGTCCCAATGGTTATAGAACAAACACCAAAAGGGGAAAGATCTTTCGATATATTTTCAAGGCTTCTAAAAGAAAGAATAATATTTTTAAATGGTGAAGTAAATGACATTTCTTCGTCGTTAATAGTAGCACAATTATTATTTTTAGAATCTGAAGATCCAGAGAAAGATATTTATATGTATATAAATTCACCTGGTGGAGTTGTTACATCTGGTTTGGCAATTTATGATACTATGCAATATATAAAACCAAAAATTTCGACGGTTTGTATGGGTCAAGCTTGTTCTATGGGGTCTTTATTACTACAAGCTGGTGCGTCAGGAAAAAGATTATCTTTGCCAAATGCTAGAATTATGATTCATCAACCATCAGGTGGTTATCAAGGGCAGGCAACAGATATAGAGATTCATACAAAAGAAATTTTAAAAACAAAAAGACAATTAAACCAAATTTATGTTAAACATACGGGTCAAAAATTATCTGTTATAGAAAAAAATATGGAAAGAGATAATTTTATGAGTCCGGAAGAAGCTTTGAAGTTTGGATTAATAGATAAAATAATTAGCAGTAGAGAAGAGCTTGAAAAGGAAATAAATAACAAAAAATAATTTTTTTAATTTTTTATATATAATATATAATTATAATTGTATATTGACTTTCTAAAAAAATAAATAATTATATATTTATATAAAAAAATATGAGAAAATGGATATTTTAGGAGAAGAAGAAGGTCATACTCAAGAAGAGCTTCTTTGTGAAATGAATGAGATTTTAAATTCAAACGATAAAAAAAAGTGGAAAACTAAAATTTCAAAGTTTACTAATTACTTAAAAAATATTAGTAATGAAGAAAAAATACAATTATTTATTAATTCCATAAATAATAATTATATTTCAATATTTAAGATGTTACTTAAAGATAAAGAGATAGAATCGTATATTTCTAAGGAAAATTTAGAAAAAGTAAAGAAATAAATAAAGAAATTTATAATGTAATTAGTACAAAACCTAAAATAATATATATTTTACTAGAAAATAATAATTATTTGGGTGAATATTTTTTAAATAATTCTTTAGATAATAATGAAAATATAAAAACTTTAAAAGAAATATTTAGTTTAGAGCAAGATTATGAAATTTATGAGTTTTTTATTAAATATATTTTAAATAAGCCAGATAAAATTAATTATATTATAAGAAACGATTTATATGAAATAAATAATTATGATTTTATAAAAGATTTAGTTGTAAAAGGTATTTTTTCTGATCCAAAATTATTTGAAAAAATATTTAAATCAAATTTAAAATTCAAAGATTTTTGTTTTGAAAATCCTATATTACAAAGTTTATGTTTTGATTTTATACTTTCTGAAGAAAAGAGTAATGCTATTGAAAATTTTCAAATTTTATTAAAAAACATGGAATTAGATTTACCTAAAAGTTCAAATGAAATTCGTAATTTACTTTTAAATAGTTTATCTTCTGTAAGTAATAATCATGAAATAGTTGCGTTAGGTAATTTTATGTTTGAAAAATATGATTTTATGAAAAATTTAAAAAATGATGATTACCCTATAATTAATAAATCTATAAATGAATCAAAATTTGAAACATTTGCTTATTTAATAGAAAAAACAGATTTGAATCTAAATCTTTTAAATGCAGATTCAAAAGAAATTTTAATTCAAAATTATATAAATGGCAGTTTTGAAAACATAAGATTACAAAAAATAAAAAATAGAATTATTTTGGATCTTTTTAATTGTAATCCTAAAAATAAAACTCCAACGGTTAATGAAAAACAACAATATATATATAAAATTGAAGATTTAAAAGATGGAAAACAAGGTGGTAATCAAGTTACATATAATAAAATTTACAAATATGACGAAATCAATAATTCTATAAAATTAAAAAACGAAATTGCTTTTGCTAAAACTACAGGTGAAAATAACGCTAATATGTTATATGAAGTAGCACATGATAATAATAAACAAATAATTACTTTTTATAAAAAGGGGACAAATGAAGAAAATAAAGAAAATAAAGAAAATAATACATTAATTGTTGCAGAAATTGACGAAAATAATAAATTAAAATTTAATTTTAGTGAAGAAAATTTAAATAATGAGTTATTTTTGAAAAATTTAAAAAAAGATATTAAAGAAGTAACTAGTATTAATTATAAGAGTGTAAATGGTTTTGATTTTATTTTATCTTATTTGGAATATTTACCATTATTATATAAAGATAAAGATTTAGATATAATTGTTGAATGTAAAGGTTTGGAACGAATAACTGAACAAATAAAAGATGTTTTAGTTGCCGAGGAAGATGATAAGATAAGAATTTGTGATTTTGGTTATAAAGGGCATAATACACAATTATTAATATCAAAAGATGAAATTATTATATTTAATACTGGAGATATAGTGTCTAGTATAACATTTAAAACTAATATTAATGATATATATAAAAAAAATAATATTGACAAGTTGACTGGAAAAAATAATTTAAATATAAAATGTTTTAAAACTCTAGAACAAAAAAGCGGCAATTGTGTAAAAATGTCAAAAGAATTTATCGCAACATTTATTTTGAAATATTATAAATATAATAAAAAAGAAGAAAAATTATCTGATGTTATGAAAAAATTGGATAGATTTGTAGAAATTTCAGATAATTTTAAAAAAATAGAAAAAGATAGTGAAAAATTAAAATATTTTTTAAAATTAAATGAAGAGGAATTTAAAAATATTTCTAACTTAAAAGAAATTATAAAAAAAACAAATAAAAGTATAATAAAAAATAAAAATAATAATATAGATGTTAAAAAATCTATGAAAAATATTATAGATGAGTTTGAAAAAGCAGAAAAAATAAAAAAATCAATTGAAAATAATGTTCATTTACATTAATATTAAAAATAAAAACAATTGAAAAATAAAGTTAAAAAATATATTCTAATATTAGAAATAGATTTTAAATTACAGTATCTTGTCCGTTTTTAAAAAATTTATTGATAAATTAAACTATATTTTTGAAGAAGAAAGAGAAAATCTTATATTATGGTTACCTGTACTTTTTATTATAGGTAGCCTAATAAGATTTAATTATTTTGGTAATCCAATCAGTATAAAATATTTGAATATATCATTAATATTTATAGCAATAACCATTATAGTAATTAGTTATTTAACTAAAAATTTATTTACAAGAATAATAACAATTATTTTAATATTTATTTTATTAGGCTATTTAAGAACAGAACAAATAATAAAAAAATATAATTTTCCAATAATAGATAGATCGTTAGGAAAGGTTAAAATTACTGGTTTTGTAGAAAAAGAAATAGTAGCTATAAATAAAAAGAATAAAAGTTCAAAAACTATAGTAGTTTTAGTTAATAAAATTGAATCAACTAATAATAAAAAACTTTTTCTAAAAAATGGAGTCCCAAAAAAATTAAAAATAACTTTATCAAATAGTAATCAAAAAATTAATTTAAGTAAAATTATTTTAACAGCTTATATTTTTCCAATAGAAAAGAAAATTATATATTCGGATTTTGATAATAGAAGATATTTATATTTTCAAGAAATAGGAGGTATTGGCTATAGAGGAGAAGTTTTATTTAATAATGAACCTAAAAAATTAACTATAAAACAAAAAATAGATGTATTAAGAAATAGAATAGCTAAAAGAATTTTAAATATAAGACCACACAGTAAATCTGTTGGAATTATTGCGATTTTATTAACTGGACAAAAAAATTTAGCAGACAAACAAACTGTAGAAAATATAAATATGTCTGGACTTGCTCATATTTTAGCTATATCTGGATTACATATGATGACTTTAATTCTATTTATTTTATATTTATCAAACTGGATTTTAATGAGATCTGAAAAAATAATTTTAAATTATAATATTCAAAAAATATCAATAATAATAGCCTTAATAGTAAGTGTTTTTTATTTATTATTAAGTGGTATGAGTGTTTCAGCAGTACGAGCATATATTATGAGTACGGTTCTTATGTTTAGCTTTATAATTGGCCGATTTAATACAAGTTTAAGATCTGTGATGTTTACAATGTTTATTTTTGTTTTTATAAAACCATTTATAATATTTTCTGTTGGTTTTCAAATGTCGTTTATGGCAGTTATATCATTGATAACAGCTTCCGAATATTATAATAAAAATATTATTAAAGAAGATATGAATTTTTATAAAATAAGTAAATATAAAAGATATATAATAACTGGTTTTGTACTATCTTTAGCCGCTGAATTTGCAGTAACTCCATTTGTTATTTATAATTTTAATTACTATAGTTTTTATAATATTTTTGTAAATTCTTTTATTACTCCTATAATTTCTTTTATAATTTTACCTTTAAGTTTTTTATCTTTATTATTAATGCCGTTAAAATTAGAAGCTTTATTTATAGTACCTGCATCAATTGCAATGGATATAATTATAAATATTGCTAATTTTATAGTTAAAATACCAAATTCTTTTATTTTTATTGAATCTCCAAGTATTTTTTGTTTTTTTCTTATGATATTTGGACTACTTTTATTTTGTTTATTAAAAAGTAATTTGAGGAAAATTGGAATATTATTATACTTTTTGGCTTTTGGAATCTTTTTTCTTCATAAAAAGCCAGATATTATTATTGATAATAAAAATAATACTTTGATATTTCTTGATGAAAAAAATAATTTTTATATTTTAAATCCAAATAAGTATAAAATAGCTACTTTATTGAGAAAATTCGGTGAAAAGAATTATGTTAATTTAAAAAAAGAAAAATTAAATACTTGCAAATTGTCTGGTAGTGAATTTTGTACTAAATTGGATATTGAAGATAATATTTATTATTTTTATAAAAATAACGAAATAGCAAATATTGAAAAATTTGAAAATAAATTTGTAGTAAAAAATAAAAGTAAAAAATTGAAAATTTTAGAGTTGTAGTAATTTTATTTAAATAATTAAAATATATTAGACTTCTTGTATAAAACTATTATTATTTTCTATATTTTTTAATAATTTTTTATTTTTATATCTTTTCTTTTTTCATTAGATTTGTTATTCCTGGATTCCAAATTAACAATTTCTAAGCAATAAATCGCTAAGAAATTGTACTTTGGAATGACGTAAATAAAGAAAATTAAAGAATAAATAGTTATAAAATAAATAAATTAAAAATATTTAAATATTATTTATATTTGAATATATTTTTATGTAGGAAGTCTATTAAAATATGTATTTATATATAAATTATTTATCCAAAAAATCCTTTATTTTCAACAGATCATTCCAAGC